>JAEOUJ010000182.1 GCA_016839405.1 Candidatus Gerdarchaeota archaeon
ATAATCTTTTGAAAGGGTTAACATTTCAATGGGTTATTGTTGACGAAGCTGGTCAAGCAACTGAACCTGCTACATTAGGTGCTTTTAGACATCTTTGTCCTGATAGTGAATCCAGAGAAAGATATCCCAGAGTAATTTTGGTTGGAGATCATAAACAACTGCCACCAGTTGTATCAGAAGAAACTATAGAGTATACACCAGAAGTACCTAAAATATTGAAGAAAGCTGGATTAAATGAGAATGATTCACTAAAAACATCACTTTTTGAACGTTTATTCAGACTTTGGAATGATGATCAAAATAATGTAATAATTCTATCTGAACAATATCGAATGAATGAAGCTATATCAAGAATTGTTAAAAATGCATTTTATCCTAAAGTAAATTATATTCCTGCAAATGACGAAATAGGTTCTCATACTCTATTAGGTTTTTTTAATCGATATAATTTCGACTTATCAATTCTACAATCAAATAAATTAATTGCTCAAATTTTCAATCCAAAAATACCTGTTGTTTTAATTAACACAGAAAAGGATTCTCAAGCTATTGAAGGAATTCAAGAAGTTGACATTCAAACTGAATCACGATTCAATATTAGAGAAGCTAAAATTATTGGTTCTTTTGTAGCAGATTTTCTTGCTTTATTTAATGAAACAATAAAACCAGAAATATCAAAACAAATAGGAATTATATCTCCTTATAGGCATCAAAACAATCTAATTTATAGTGAATTACGATCAAGTGGGATTGCAGAGGATATTATTAATAATATTCGTGTTGATACTGTAGATCGTTTTCAAGGTGATGAAAGAGAAATCATCATTATTAGTTTAACCAATAGTAATGAAGCTAATGTTATTGGTCAATTACATCGTGATTGGCGTAGAATGAATGTTTCAATAAGTCGTGCAAAAGCAAAATTAATCTTAATTGGAAATCGTCAAACTTTTACAAAGAAGGGGACTGATAAAAAAGAAGATGAAGCTAAAGAGCTCTTCAAGGAAGTTTTCAAAACAATTGATGTTTTAAAGAAAGAGGATTTAGCAACTGAAATTGATTCAAAATTATTAAGCAATTAATTGAAGGTGTAGAAAGTTGTTAACAGAAGAGAAATTAAAGGAAATGATTCTTACAATAAAGAATTTAGATAATATTGGTTGTACTTATGATTTTAAAGATCAATTTGAAGTTGCTTTAACATCTTTAGAAGCATTGAATCTTGTAACTAAAATTAGTTCGAAAATTCCTGATTGTGATGAACATTGCCTAAAAAGCAATGATTGTCAATGGTTTTCAATTTATCAAAAACAGAAAAGTAAAAGTAAATTCAAGTTAACAAAAACAGGTGAAAAATTTGCTAATGATATCCTCGAAAATAATCTTACTAGTGCTGAATTAAAATCCATTATTTTAGATGTTGTTAGCAAAGCTTTACTTGTTGATACCATCCAATCTGTATTAATTGAACAAAAAAATCTAACTATTGAAAAACTTGTAACTGAAATTTTAAAACAAACAAATATTGATCTAAGAACAATAAGAATTGCATTAATGGATATTCTCCATTTAATGGAGTCTTTAGAAATAATACATCTCAAAGAAGGATTAATTTTAACTTATGTTTAGATAATAATAATTAAATATTTGATAAAAGAAATAATCTTTTGATTCATATTTAGGGAAAAACTATTTTATTAATCGATAATAATCTAAAATGAGTTAATACTGGGTCGTAAGAATAATGTCGCTAAAAAATGTTCAGAGTTCGTTGTTGAGTCAGATTGGATTTTCAGAACAAGAACAACAAGTTTATCTAACAATATTAGGGATAGGGAATGCTTCCTTGGGTGAAGCTTATCTTCAAACAGGAATTCAATTAGATGATTTACAACAAATAATTCAAGATTTAACAAATAGGGGTTATCTTAAAAAAATTGAAGGAAAAATAAATCGTTACATAGCTGTTGAGCCTTTTCTTAAAGGATTCCTTTTTGTTGAAAAAGAATTTCAAAATGATATAATAAATATTGAAAATTCACTCATAAGTGTTTTTGATAGTAGTCACAATGAACTTGTTCTAAAGATGGATGAATTTAGAACCTCTATTACTCCAATTTATGATAATATTGCTGAGGAACTAAGAACCTCAAATGAGCAATTGAAGATGGAATTAACTAATTCAATATATCGCCATTCTGATAAAATTTCAAGTTTAGCTGAAGATTTTGATTTAATGTTAACAGATGGTTTTTCGAAAACATTCCTTTCTGTAAGTAATGAATTGTCTAATTTAAGTAATGAGGTTAGCGTTATACTTCGAGACGAATCTGATAAAGCAACAGAGAGATTACAGAAATTTGATCAACTTACAAATAAGACAATTCAAGATATGCTTGCACCACTTGACAATGCACTTATTCAATATCAAAATATAGTTCCGGATAAATTAAAAACAATATTGGAAGAAAATAAAAGCGAAGTGGATAATTTACAAAAGAATGTAAAATCAATTACAAAATTCAGTTTAAAAGAAATCCAAACAGCACTAAAGGATTTTGAAAATGATATCAATGTAGTTATCAATGATGCAGCTAAAAATTACTCAGATGTTATTAATACTTATATTAAGGAATCAAATGAAATCTTTGAAGCAGAAAAAAGCAAAGTTGATACTACAGTTGTTAAGTTAATTGATGAAATTGGTAAAAATATCGAAAAATTATCTATTGAATCTTCAAATCTAAAAGAAAATATTGAGGAGATTGCTAAAGCGGGTATATTAAAACGACCAGATCCTGCTATTGTTCAAGAAGCGAAAGAACGAGCGGATGTAATTGATACAATCTCACAAAAAATTAAAGGAGCTTATGATGAAGCATTAAATATTTATCAGAAAAATATCATTAGCGGTTTGAGTACTTTAATGAAAAATAATGATAAAGCACTTGCTCAACAATTAAAAGATGGTTCCGCTAAAATTAAAGAAATAAGAATCAAACTCACAAATGATTGGAATAAAATTGCTGTTAAATATGATAAAGATTTGAATAATGCAGTAAAAGATGTCTTAAAAGAAACCGAACCAAAAATAGTTAGCACATCCAAGGAAGCTTTTGAAACAACATTGAAGAATGTTCAAGAGTTAAAAAACAATATTACAACTCTTTTAGCACCTTTAAGGGAAATAATATACACAGATTTAGAAGATGCTTTAGAGAATTTATTCTTAAATTCATCAAAGCGATTACGCATGCATAATGATAGTAATAATAAAGCTCTCGAGACTTTACGTCATTTAACAGATGATATGAAATTTGCTTTCAAATCACAAGTACAAGAAGAGCTTAGTAAACCAAAAATGATTGCTTCAGAGATGATTTCAGAGTACACAACAACATTAGATAATTATCTTACAACTTTAAATAGAGATCAAACTGCAACACTAAATACAATAAATCAAGCAGCTGAAAAATTCCTTACTACAATAAAGGATTCATTTTCATCATCAAGTACAGAAATATCCAATAGGCTTGCTGGCATTATCTACAAAGTAAATGAAACTAAAACCTATCTACAAGAAATAACTAATTCTGTAGATGAAATAATCCCTGCACCAAGACCTCACTCAATTATAATCTATGGCAATCAAAATTCAATGACAGCAATATATGATATGCTTATAAGAACTAAATCAACTTGCACATTAGTAGTACCAACTATTGATCAAAATCTAGTTGATTTGTTAACCAAACAAATATCAAAACGAGTTAGAGTTCGTGTTTTAGCTGATATTGATCCATTCAGAGATGAAGCATTAGTTGCTGCTTTAAAGGAACAAGGAAATATTACAATATGGCAATATACAATGAGAGATTTCTTTGCTGTAACAAGAGATGGAGCAGAAGTATTACTTGCACCTGTTACCCGTGATGGAGAACTAACAAGCTTTATTACAGAACAAGATGCCTTAGTTAGAGCAGTTCAACAAATTATCAATGCCTCATTTATGGCTCGTTCAAAAGAAATATGAGCCATAATAATTTTTCTCTATCAGTTTCTTAGTTGAAAATTGATAGTAGATTCTTCAAACCTTTAAACCAATAAGCAATGCTTAACTGAATTTGTTTTTTGGCTTTTGGTGATAAATGCCAGATATCAATTAAATCATACTCTCTTTTTGCAGTTAAAAAAAACTCTTTGAGAATAGGTAAGATTTTCTTTTTCTTCGATAACATTTTTTGAGGGACTTTGGGTAATTTTTTGCCTTCTTCCAATCCAAAAAATTCTATTAATCCTAAAATACCTAAGCAGGCTGCTTCTAACAAAACCTCAAAATTATTTGTTAATGGAATACTAAATTTATAACTAGGCATATTTAGAAGAATAAGAGGTAATCCCTCAGGGTTTAAATTCTCTGTATCAAGAAGGTATAATGCATCCTCCTCATTTTCAGCAAATCTAATGAACCTTTTATCTGGTAATAGATTCAATCTTTTACTAGTATAAAATAAATTATCACAAGAAATTACACGGAAATGAGATGGATCATTTAAATCATCTAGAAAATAATCATTCTCAATAAGAAAACCATTGGTTTGTTGATAAAGCAATTTTAGATAATCAGGAATTTCCATATCTTTGAAGAAAAGTAATTCATCTATTTGCATATTTGTAATTCCTGCTTCAAAAGTGATTTCCACATTGGAATCATCAAGATACTTATCTAAAATTAAAATGAATAACATCTCCAATTAATTATACTATAAGAAAATAGAAGCAATTAACAAAAATAAATATGTTGAAATAGGGTTATGCCCTACTTCATTAATTCTTTCATTTTATTGAATCCTAGTTCGAAAGCTTTCATATTAATAGCAACGACTTTTTCATTCCCGCGAAAACGAATAATAAGAGCTTTTTCAAGGGATTCTTTTGTCAATGGAAAATCTGGAATAGCAAATAATGCACCAAGTAAGACAACATTTTGAGTTCTGAGATCACCAGTTTCTGATGCAAGTTCAAATGCATTGATTAGGAAAACATTTTTGGTAAATTTCTCAACAATACCAATAATATCTTTTTGCTCAGGATATTTAGCACCTTTTTTAACACTTAGGCTTGGAGGAACAATAATATGACTGTTGATAATAGCATAACCTGTTTTTGGTTTAAGTTTACGGATTGCTCGAGCAGATTCTCCTAACTCAAAACTAAGTAAAACATCTGCACCACCATCAGGAATAAGAGGGCCATTAACAGGACCCAAACGAACTTCTGTATTAACAACTCCACCTCTTTGAGCCATTCCATGAATCTCACTTTGGACAATATAAACATCTTGAACTAAAGCAGCATTACCTAGTAAGTTGGCAGCTGTAAGAACGCCAGTACCACCAACACCAGCAATCTCAATTTGATAAGGTTTTTCAAGTTTAGTCATTTTTTTCACCTCTTAGTAAAAGCATCATATGGACAAACAATCCGACAGACTGCACATCCAACACACATAGATTCATCAACATGGGATTTCTTTCTATCATTATCAAAAGTAATAGCAGGACAAGCAAAAGTTCGGACACAAGTACGACAACCAATGCAAATATCTTCATCTACAAAATATTTGTCCAATTCTTTTTTAGCTCGCTTCATTATTCTAGTATATTCTAAAGCACATTCTCTTCTCGAGATGATAACAGACAATTCATTATTATCAATAGCTTTTCCAATAACTTCAGTGGTATGTTCAAGGTCATAAGGATCAACAATGTGTAAATTTTTAACACCTATGCCTTCACAAACCTGTTCTAAAGTAACTATCCCTGCTTTATCGCCAAAAGCAGTTCGACCAAGTTCAGGAGTAGGTTGTCCGCCTGTCATTGCAGTGAGTTGATTATCTACTATTACCAACACAAACTTAGCATTGTTTACTATTGCATTTATTAGCGGTGGTATTCCTGTATGATAGAATGTACTATCCCCAATTACTGGTATTACTACTTGTTTTGTTGATTGTGCTATTCCATTAGCTATTCCTATTGATGCTCCCATTGCTACTGTTGTATCAACTGAATTTAATGGTGGCATAAATCCTAATGTATAACACCCTATGTCACCTGGCATGACTGGTTCTAATTTTCGACTTTTTGCTGCTTTTTTTATTGCTAAATAGGTTGCTCTATGTGGACATCCTGCGCATAATTCTGGCGGTCTATTTGGTAATTGCTCATTTATCTCTTTTTGCTCCATCATTCCCTCAAATGTTTTATCATCGATTTTTAATCCCAATATTTTCGCTAATGAATTCTTTAAAATTAGTGGATTCAATTCATTTGATATTGGGATGATTTTTTCTTTTCTACCATAAATTTTCGTTTTAACGCCATTTTCCGCTGCTAATGCTTTCACACTTAATTCAATATATGGTTCCACTTCTTCTGCAATCAAACATTCTGAATGTTCTTTTAGTAATTCAATAATTTTTGCTTCTGGTAATGGACTACTGAATCCTATCTTGTAAATAGTTGGATTAATTCCCAATTCTTGTATAGCATCTTTTATATATGTGTATGTTACTCCAGAAGTAATTACTAATAGTGGATCTTTTCCTTTTTCCACTACATTCCATTTCGAATTGCATGAATACTCTTTCATTTCTTCAAGTTTTGCCATCAATAGTGGTTTTGTTCTTCGAGCATTTCCTGGTAAACAAACAAACTGTGCTGGATTCCTGATGAATTCTCCTTTGTGTTCTTTATTCACCGGGATTTCTCCTAGCTCTACTGGTCCTCGTGAATGACTTAATCTTGTTGTTGATCTTATTATTACCATAGATTCCCATTTTTCAGAGAAATCATATGCATATTTAACCATATCAAGTGCTTCTTGTGGTGTCGATGGTTCCATGCAGATAGCATGAGCTGCTAAAGCATACATTCTTGTATCTTGTTCATTTTGGCTCGAGTGGAAACTTGGATCATCAGCTATACACAAAACAAATCCCCCTTTCATTCCGCCAAATAGAGCTGCTGTGAAAAATGGATCAGCAGCAACATTTAGTCCTACATGTTTAGCTGCTGTAAACGATCGAATCCCACTCCAAGCTGCTCCTAAAGCTACTTCAAAGGCAACTTTCTCATTAATAGACCACTCAGCGTGCATTCCTGTTTCTTTACCGAACATAGCTATTGTTTCCATAATTTCGGTAGAAGGAGTTCCTGGATATGCTGCAGCAACGCTTACCCCTGCTTCTAAAACACCTCGAGCAATTGCTTCATTACCGCTTAGTAGCATTTTGGTTTTTTGTTGGGCCAATTTTATTTAACCTTCTTTTTGTACAAACAACATGTTCTATTTTTTCTGCTTATAATTTAAATTACAGCATTTAACATGAACGATGCTACATTATATAATTTTCTTGATGAAATTCATACGGTATAGTCTTTATATTTCCTTGGAATAGTTTTAGAAAAGATCTTCTCCTCATCAAAAATTTTTTAATAAGCTAAGTTCTCTTGAACTCCAATAAATACAACAAGTAGGGATTTCATGGATTCTATGGAATGGATTTGGTTACTTATCATCTTTGTTTTTGCCTTTGGTGCAACTTTCTTTATTACTTGGTTTCTAAGCAAATTTCTCCTTAAGAAAGGAATTTATGGTCATGATGTTCATAAGGCAGCTAAACCAAAAGTTGCAGAGATGGGAGGTATTGGCTTAGTTATAATTATGCTTATTGTTATTTTTTGTTGTATTTTCATCTTTAGAGAAGACTATTGGCAATATTTCACAGTTTCTTTTATTGTAATTTCACTAGTTGGTTTAATTGGTATTTGGGATGATTTGAAAGCACTTGGAGCATTGATAAAACCATTCCTACTATTAATACCTAGTATCCCTTTAATTATCTGGCAATTAGTTGCTAATAGATCATTTGCTAGTGATGGTTTACTTCTATTTAATCCAAGTCCCTTTTTACCATTAATAGGTGCAATTTCTATCACCATTGTTTACTGGTTACTAGTACCTTTTGCTATTACTGTTTTATCTAATGCGACAAATATGCTTGATGTTATGAATGGTGCAACACCTGTTACAATGATGTTTGTTTCTGGTACAGCAATAATCTCATCTATAGTTATGAATATACAAAATAAAGAAGAAATTGATAATTTTCCTGGAATTGTTTTAGCAGTTCTTTTGTTTGCTTGTTTGTTTGCTTTCTTTTGGTTTAATAGATATCCAGCAAAAATTTTCTGCGGTGACACTGGCAGTTTAACCATTGGAGCCATGATTGCTTTAGTAGCGATTTTTGGTCGCATTGAATTTATTATTATAATAGCTATGATGCCACAAATAACTAATTCATTTCAAATTATTCATAGTGTGAGAGGTTTTAGAGAACGTAGAGAAATTAAGGAAAGACCTACAAAGGTTTTGTCAAATGAAACAATCATAGCAAATCCAGATGATAAAGCTCCTCTAACACTAACAAGGTGGATAGTTGCCAAACAACCTCTTACAGAAAGAGAAATAGTAAATGCAATGGGAATATTATCTATGATATCTGCATTTTTAGGTTTGATTACGCTTGGTTTAATATATGTTTCAATTTAAAAAACTGCTTTTTTAGTATTTTCAGTTATTTTCTTATCGAAGTATTCCATAGATAATATCTCTATATCTATGAGAACATGTTCTTGGTCGCACATGTGTTTTTAATTAGTAAAGAAGATACAAAGTTCATAGGTGAGGAACTTTGGAATCTTTTATAAAAAACATAACAGAAAAAGAACGTGTTCCAGATTTATTTCCAGCCACGGAAGAAAAACATGATTCAGTTGAAGTAGATGATGATTTACGTAGAATAATAGAGAACATACAAGCAAAAATTTTAGTTGTAGGTGTTGGCGGTGCAGGTAACAATGCTGTAACTAGATTGAATGATTCTGGTATAATTGGTGCCATTACACTAGCAGCTAATACTGACGCGCAACAATTATTGTACTCACGAAGCCATAAAAAACTGCTTTTAGGTCGAGAGCTTTGTAGAGGACTTGGAGCTGGTAATGATCCACAAATTGGTGCTCAAGCAGCTGATGAATCTAGTGAAACAATAAAAGGAATACTCTCGCAGGTGGATATGTGTTTCATTGTTTGTGGTCTTGGTGGAGGAACTGGTACAGGCGCTGCTCCTGTTATTGCTAGAATTGCTAAAAATTTAGGCGTTCTAACTGTTTCAGTTTGTACATTACCATTTGAGGTAGAAGGTAGAAATAAAGCTCTAAATGCTAGAGAAGGTTTGAAACGACTTTATGAAAGTAGTGACACAACGATTGTGGTTCCAAATGAAAAATTAATTGATATTGCTCCGAATCTTTCATTAAAAGAAGCATTCCTAGTTGCAGATGAGATTCTTATTCGAGCCGTTAAAGGTGTTACAGAGATCATTAATCGTTCAGGAGAAGTAAATGTTGATTTCGCTGATGTTCGTAGGGTTTTGGGTGAAGGTGGCGCAGCAATAATTGGTCTTGGAGAATCTGATAGTTCTGAAGATCGTGCTAAAGAAGCTGTTGAAGATGCTCTTAATAATCCATTATTAGAAGTAGATATAAGAACAGCCAAAAGTGTACTATTGAATATTACTGGTGGAAATGACCTTAACCTCAGTCAAACAGAAGAAGTAATTCGAGCTGTTACAGATCAACTAAGCAATGATATTGTTGTTAAATTTGGAGTTCTCATAGATCCTGATATGTCTGGCACCATAAAAGCTACTATTGTGGTTAGTGGTGTTAGAAGTCCATATATCATCTCAAATATTCAAGAAACAAATCCTTTAGGTGTAGATTTCGACTACGAAGAGGATTTAGATTTAGGTTTAGAAACTTTCGAATGATTTCTATAGAAGAGGAGATAGATTCTCCCTTCTATTATTTATCTCTAATTTTTTATAATCTTAGACTTTGTCAAAAGATTTTAAAATAAGCTTCCTAACTTCAAAATAAAGATTAATTACAATCTTGTGAACAAACTAGGTGAAATAAATGAACATCGGAGAATTCTTTACACGAAGTAGACGATTACTTATCCATAGTAAGAGACCTGACCGAAAAGAAATTTGGCTTACTGTTAGAATAACTGCCATTGGCATTTTGATCGTAGGATTAGTTGGTTATATAATTCATATATTGTTCACAGTAATTATCCCAAATAGACCTTCCTAGAAATTAAATATCTATCAACTCTTATTTAGTTTTCAATTATTTTTATTTTGAAACTAGATTTAGAAGCAAGCTTTATTTAATCTTGAAAAAAGATTAATAAAGTAATGAAATTCGATTGAATTCTTAAGAGATGAATAAAGCATGACTATCTGGACTTTACG
>JAEOUJ010000183.1 GCA_016839405.1 Candidatus Gerdarchaeota archaeon
TAAAAAATTGTCCAAATATATCTGGTGTTGCTACAATTGCATTAGAAGGCCATTGGAGTCCTTGGTTTATTAGGAAGCAAATTGAAAATTTTGGTTTTAAATCAATAGATTCTTTCAAGGTAAGTCATAAAAGAAAACCCAAAGAAAAGGAATTTTCTATCCACTTAATGTGGCTTCCAATAAAGAAAAACGCTCCAAAACCAACTTGGATTAAAGAGAAATTGCTTGAAGGCATACCTCAATGTATGTTTCATCCACTCTATAATCCTGAATCTTATAAAGAAAAAAACATTCTTGTTCCTAGTTAAGCAATTCTTTATATTAAGAAAATTCAAGAAAAGTAGTGAAAATATCAATTTGGTGAATATCTCTGATATATGAAATTCCTCAAGAAGCTTTTGTTATTATTAAATCTTTAACAAAAAATATTTCCCATTATCAAAATATCCCAGCAATGATGAAAGGATTAGCTCATGCTAGAGTTTGGGTTGATGATACAAAAACACCAAAAAGTGCTCTAATCTGGGATCAGGTAAATACTTTTCTTTTTTTAGCTGGAGATTCAAAGAATATTAAATTCATCAACGATTTAAAGAAAGTTATAACTGAAATAATTATACCTAAATTTCTTGAATATAAAATTGATCGAATGTTTTTCTTTCCTAGCTCTTCTGATTGGGAAAAGCAAATTCAATCAATCTTTAATAAGAATGATATCAAAAAGCGAATCATTCAACATTATACTTACAATGAGAAAAATTATCATTTAATCAAAAACTGGCGAGAAAATTTACCAATTGATTTTAAAATTAAACGAGTAACTAAAGAAATCTTTGAGAAGGAAAAACTTGCCAATATTGATGAAGTTGAGTATTGTGTAACTGCCCTCTGGCAAACTATTGATCGTTATAATCAAGAAGGTATTGGTTTTTGTTTATTGGATCAAGAAGCTATTGCTGCTTGGTGCACTACTGATTATATCGTTAATAATGATTGTGAGCTTTATATTGAAACCTTTGATGGGTACCAAAGAAAAGGATTTGCTACAATTGTTGCTTCTGCTATGATTGAAGAATGCCTTAAACGTCATTATACTATTCATTGGCATTGTTGGGCAACTAATTTAGGTTCTGTTAAAACAGCTGTTAAAATCGGTTTTGAATTAGTAAATGAAGATCCAGTTCTTAGTTTAGCTTTACTTGAGGAAAAATAATTATAGTTATTCTGGTAAATCCAATTGGGTATAAATAAAACGAGAGTAAACTTTCATTGTCAAAAAAAAGTAGCGAACCAATCATTCAATTCATTGAGGTTTTCAAGAATTATAAAGATATCAAAGCATTAAGAGGTATTTCATTTAGTATTCAAGAAGGAGAGATTTTTGGTTATATCGGTCCAAATGGTGCTGGAAAAACAACCACCTTGAAAATCATTGTAGGTCTTATTAGCGATTATACTGGTAATGTAGTAATCAAAGGTGAATCCATTAAAGAACAAGTTAATTTTAGTCGATTAATTGGTTATTTACCTCAAGATGTTGGTTTTCAAGAATGGCGCACAGTTGATCATGCTCTTAGAACTTATGGACTTTTATCAGGTATGACTAGAACTGAATTAAATCAACGTATTCCAGAGGTTTTAGATCAAGTGGGACTTGTTGATGCTCTTCGCCGAAAAATTAAGCATCTTTCTGGTGGAATGAAACAAAAGCTTTTGTTAGCTCAGGCTTTACTTCATAATCCTTCTATATTGATTCTTGATGAACCTTTAAGTGGATTAGATCCAACAAGCAGATTTCAGCTCAAAAATACACTTAAACGACTTGCTGATACTAATGTCACAATCATCTTTTCGTCTCACATACTCGAGGATGTGGAAGGAATAGCCACAACTATTGGTATTATAAGTCAAGGTTTGCTTGTTAAAATTGGCAAACCACAAGAATTGCAAAAAGAATTGATTGCTGGTGATGCTGTAGTTGTTACGGGAGAAAATTTAGCTAGCAAAGTTAATGATTTGGAAAAATTACCAATAGTTGCTAATGTAGAAATAATTCCTGATGTTGACCGAATTATTATTCATCTAACTCCAACAACTATGCTGAATGATGGATTATTAGAATTAATGAATTTCTTTTCCAGCAACCGTATTGTTGTAACTAATTTCAATCATCTGAAACCATCACTCGAGCAAGTATATCTCAAATACGTTACGGAGGGATCTAATTTATGAATAGCTTGTTCTTATTACTTGGTGATGAAATTAAGGGTTTCATAAAATCGAGAATAATGATTGCACTTTGGATTGGAATGCCTTTACTCATAATTCTTTTACATATCATACAACCTAGTACTGATGAAATCCCATTAACTCTTTTCTCTGGAATAATCATTGCTAGTCTTGGAGGTTTACTTTCTGCTGTTATTCTTAGTACCTCTATTGTTAATGAAAAAAATGCTAATGTTTATGATTTATTTTTAATTCGCCCAGTAAAAAGATGGCATATACTTTTAGCGAAATATCTTGCAGTTATTATTTGTTTAACAGTGGCAACAATACTAAGTTTCATTATTGGTTTTATTATTGATAGTTTTACAGTTGGTATACCTGATAAAGCAATTATGCTTCAATTATTAGAATCAATTATTATGTCACTAGCTGCAATGTCAATTTCTAGTGTAATGGGCATTTTGATTGGTCTTTTAGTGAATTCTGTTGCTTTAGCAGCAATTTTATCAATTTATTTAGGACAACAACTTTCAGTAGTAGCAATTTTACCAAGTATCTTTCTTGTAAATATTAGTTCTTATGTTTTTTCAGTTGGTATTGGGTTAACAGTAACAATTCTAGTTTTATTGGTTGATATAATTATATTTAGCAAGAAGCAGTTTTAGCTACTTCTCGCTGATTTTTTTCCTCCCAAAGAAAACGACTATACTTACTAATGTTATGAGGCCAATAATAATTCCAAATCCTGATACGGCTTTAGTTGTTATTTCAGCTTCGAGAATTTCCAAACCATCCTCTCGATCTGCAACAAAGAGTAAATTTTCCTTTACAACAACCTCCTTACAATGACCCCCATCACTGAATCCTCCAATATCGATTGGATTGCTTGGATCTGATATATCTAACACAATTACACCTTTACTATAATCCGCAACAAATGCAAAGCTGTCATTAAAGTTTACTGTAAAAATTGTTCCTCCTTTATCAAACTGAGCAATTTCTTGTATTGATGATGGGTTTGTTATGTTAAATATACGCAATTCACCTCCCCCAAGCGCATGATTTCCTACATAAAGATAATTACCATAGATCATTGGATCCCAAAAATCGGTATCTGCTGGAGCGTAAGTATCAATAAGCTGTATTGAGCTTGGATTAGATATATTCAGTATTTTTATTGATGTGTAATCATTTCGATGATCTGTAACACAAGCAATGTCGCCTTGAACATCAACTTGTATACAATTAATTGAAGTGATATATTGCCCTATTTTTACTGGACTCTGTGGATTGGATACATTAAATATTTCAAGGCCATAATCCCAATTTGCAGCATAAAGCAAATCTCCCACCAATTCAACATCTGATGAATAAGTATTTACTGGGTGTTGATAAATTTCAACTGGATTTTCCAAATCAGAGATATTAATAAATTCCACTCCATCTTGGCCATCTGCTATATAAACCATATTATCACCAATAGCTAATTCATATCCTGCTCCACCATCATACAAAGAGGATAGTAATTCTGGGGAAGTTGGATCTGTTACATTAATTATCATTAATCCACCAGGATTTTGGTCAGTTGTATCTAAAACGAAAGCAATATTATCTTTTACTGCAACGATCATTGCTTCACCATTTGTCTCTAAAGAACCTATTTCAGTTAATTTTACTCTAGCATAATAACAATCAACCATTGGAGCACTAACAAGTAAAATTGAAAATATTATTGTAAATACTACTTTTACAGAATTGATTTTGTTCTTCATTTATTTCTTTCTCCGTTTCTTACTAATAAAGAAGAAAATTGGCAAAACCCCAATTAACGAAGCTATTGATAGTGGTAGATCTTCTGTTCCCTCAATCCAGGTTACTTTAATGATTTTTACTCCAAATTCATGCATCGTTATGAAAATTAAATCATCTTGCACTTCTACATAGGTAATATCATCAGTAGTAAACTCTCCAATTTTGACAATGTTTTGTAGATCAGATATATTTAGTACAAACAAACCTGTTTCATCTACTCCAAGAAAAGCTATGTCTTCTATAACTTTTAATCCAAAAATTGGTTCTTCTGTATTATAATTACCTATTTTTGTTGGCATATTAAGAGTACTAACATCGAGAATTTGTAATCCTGAACCATCTGCGATATATACTAAATCATTAACCATTTGAAATTCAAAAGCGTAATATAAATCATCAAAGTGGGCAATTTCATCTATACTATTTGGATTTGTTACATTAAGAATTTTGAAACCTGTTGAGAAACAAGTTGTAAAACAGATGCCATCTCTAACAAAAAAACGAATGAATTCATTATCATCATCAGTATATTCTACGATATCTTCAGGAGCAGTAGGATTTGTTACATTTATTATTTTCATTGACCAATCCCATGAAGAATCATGCCATTCAGCAACATATGCTAAATTATTTTCTACAAAAACTCCATCCATTTCACCATCACCATCATCTGTTATAGAGCCAAGTTTGGTAGGTGAAGAAGGATTACTAACATTATAGATTTCCAAACCATGATAATGATCAGCTAAATAAAGAATATCACCAATTTTATACATATCATGAGGTATACCTCCATCATAATAATAACTCATGTAAGTGGGATTTGTAGGATCAGATATATTATAGAATCTTAATCCACCATTCATGTCCATAACTATTAATATATCTCCTTCAACCATTGATGAAAAGGAATCTCCTCCAGTATTCTCAATATGAGCTATTTCTTCAAGTTGTGGAACCAATTGAGTGGATAAACTATTATTCGAGTTAATTACTCCTTCAGTTGAAATTATCGCAAAAAACATTACACTTAGTATTATTAATACTGCAAATTTTGTTTTTAATCTCTTGAAACGATACATTATCTCCACTGTTTAATGATATTCTGGTAATTCTTAAACTTTCTCAAAAATTTGAGAAATATTTCTCAAACACCCACTATTGATAACCGCTAATTTTTTGAGGGAATTTTTTTGAATATTCATTAAAGTCAATACTTTCGGCATACAGCTTAAATACTTGAATCACTGATTGTAAATATTTGATTAGAATGAAGA
>JAEOUJ010000018.1 GCA_016839405.1 Candidatus Gerdarchaeota archaeon
AAACATCTACTTACTGATGGTAGAGAAAACTTCACTGATTTAGCTTTGAAATTTGTTTGGTCTAATCCAAATGTTCATGTTGCATTATCAGGAATGACCAATGAACAAATGCTTGATGATAATTTAATCATTGCGAACGGTAATAGCACTGAATTAACAAGAGACGAATTCATTAAAGCTAAGAAAATTGAAACGAAATTCAAAGAACTAACAGATATTATATGCACAAATTGTAACTATTGTATGCCATGCCCAAATGAAGTTAATATACCATTTGCATTTAGAGCAATGGTTTGGGCTCAAGTCTATGGTCAAATAGATCGAGCAAAAATGAACTATTCAAAAATTGGTGAAAAAGGTTGGCCTCCAGGTAAACAGGCTAAAGAATGTATTGAGTGTGGCGAATGTGAACCAAAATGCCCACAGAAAATACCAATTATTGAACAATTAAAGAAAGCACATGAATTATTAACAAGCTAGTTAGTTGCAGGACAAAGAAATGATTAAAAGACTAAACAAGTCAAAATCATTTCTTTTTTTATTTAATAATTATGAGGTGAGCTTTTATGAAATATGAAATAAAAACATATCAGGAAGAATTTTTAGATGAGATTTATGAAGTGGGAGTAGAAGCTCTAAAAGATTGGACATTTGAAGCTCAAACTCCAATAGTTTCTCTTAAAGAAGCATATTCACAACCTGATTTTGACCCAGAAACAAGATTATATGCATTTAGAGATGGGAAAATGGTTGGTTTCGTTGTTTCAAGAGTTTTAGGAGAAATCGACGGAAAAATAAAAGCAGATATAAGTTATCCACGAATATTGAAAGGACATGAAGATGCATTTGATTTATTATTTGATAAGGTTATTAATGTTTTAAAATCAAAGGATATCCAAATTGCTAGAACAACTGCTTCTGAAAAATGGCCTAATACTATTGAAACACTTGAAAAGCTTGGTTACAATTATGATTCTGATAGGTATCATTTGTATAACTTAGAAATAGAAAAATATGATATAGATAAATCACTGAAAATAGATGAAATATCTGAATATAATCATGAGAAGGACAAAGAACAAGTAGCTGATTTTATAATAAATCTCAGAGGAATAGATAAAGATCGAGCAAATTCCTATTTAGATTCAATTGTGACTATTTATGCTGATGAGATTTTTCTACATATTATTGCTCGTAGAAAGAACAAAATCATTTCACGGTTAATGTGTACACGTATTTTTGATGATACTGGAAATTTCTACTTTTCAGGCGAAGATGATTCGCTTGATAAAGAAATTTTAGCGAAAGCTATTCCAAAACTTAAAGATAAAGGAATTAAGAATCTTAATTTGTTTCTTACAAAGGAAAACTTGAAACATGAAAAGAGATACAAAAATCTTGGATTTAAAAAAGAAGGAAAAATTTCACTGTATGAAAAAGAAATTTAATTTTGCTAATATTGAGGTAAGAAAATTGTTAGAAATAGCTATGAATCAAATAAATGTAACTGATTTGGATAAAGCAATTAAGTGGTATACTGAAAAACTTGGTTTTGAAGTATCAAAAGATCATCATTATCCACCACAAGCTGTTGATTTAGTTCAAAAAGGACCAATTAGATTACTTTTATATAAAGTAGAAAAAAGTGTTCAAATTGATTATCCCAATGTCAATCAATCAATTATAATTTTTCAAACAAAAGATTTGATAAAAACAATGAAAATAATGAAAGAAAAGGGTGTTGAATTAATTTATCCAGAAGCAGTTAAGTTTCCAGCAGGATTATTTAATGCATTTAAAGATCCTTTTGGTAATGTTCATGAAATAGTTCAATTGGATTAATAGCTAGTTTAATCCAATTCCTTTTATTTTCTATTTGTAGAAATATAATTCAAATATAAACAACTTAAGGGTAAAAAATGAATTTAAAATTTCGAGAACTTACTTTCGAAGATTTACCCCAAATAAAAAAATTATCTGATTCTATGGGAATGTTAAATGATCCAAAAATTGGAGATGTTGCAGAACCATTAATTAAAGATCCGCTATGCACACTTTATGGTGCTTTTCTTGAGGATAAATTAGTAGGTGTTGGGGGTTTAATGCAAAAAACCAAACAATTAGCTTGGATTGAAGATATTCGTGTTCATGGAAAATTTCAGAAGAAAGGTATTGGTACTGCACTTTTTAATTATGGTGAGCAACTCGCTAGAGAGCAGAATTATCCTAGAGTTGGTTATCAAACAGTAACTGAGAACAAAGGATCTTGTCGAATTGGTGAAAAACTAGGTTTTACAAGAAGTCATGAAATGGTTTCATTCTTCTTCATTAGATATGATTATTTAAAAGGAAAAATTGATGATTATCCTGACATAAAAAAACACCCATAGAAATAGCTTTAGAATTACTTCAAGATATACCAAATGGACCAAAAAATGAGATAAATATTGGCTGGGCTTATGCCCCATTAACTCTTGAGTATTTTCAAAAAGAACCAAGAATGAAGTTTTTTTTTGAAGATAAAACGGTATTAATGGAAATTAGAGATACAAGTATAGTTACTGGTGAAATTGCTGCTGTAAAAGGAATTCTATATGGTTCAAATGAGAATGTTGCTAAATTAGTGAAAGGTTTTCTTAAAAGAAATCATGATCCAAAGGTGATGATACTTATTCTATGTCCAAAAGAATTATCAGAAGAAGTACTAAAAACAGGATTTAAGAACGCTGAAGTACAGACAGGGAATCATAATATAGTTGTTCTTTTCACAAAAGACCTATGAAATTTATAAAAAGGATTTCTACAATCTAATATAATAGAAATGAAAACTATCAATGATAAAAATTGGCAAGCTTTACATCCTGTTGAAGTTAAGAAGCTCCTAGATAATCTACCAATACCATGGTGGATTGCTGGTGGGTGGGGTATAGATTTATTTATTGGAAAACAAACTCGCAGCCATTTAGACATAGATGTACTAATTTTAAGAAAAGATCAATTTATTATTAAGGAGTTTTTATCTGAGTGGCTACTCTATAAAACGAATCAACCAGGATTATTACTTTGGGATCAAGAAGAATTTCTAGAAATTGGTGTTAACAGTGTTTGGTGTAAAAAAAATGAACAATCACCATGGTTGATGGAAATAATATTTATGGATTCAGCAGATAATGAATGGTTTTATCGACGAGAGTCAAAAATACGTGGCACTATAAATCAACTAGGTAATATGTCAAAAGATAATATACCATTTCTTATTCCTGAAATTCAAATTTTATTTAAGGCTAAAAGATATTTTATAGCAAAAAATGAACAAGATTTTCAGAATGTTTTGCCATTATTATCTGAACTACAAAAGCAATGGCTCATTAAGTCATTAAGTATAGAATTTCCAAATGGTCATAAATGGATAGATGATATTAAATGTTTTTAATAAATAAAAGATATAAATTCTAGAGCTTTTTAAAAGACCGTTGATGATAAAATGACCAAATATATCCTTAAGAAAATGGCTCGATTACATTGTGCTCGTGGCTCTAAAAGGTGCAAAATTTGTAAGGAATACTCAAAAGAAAAGAAATGGGCTTTATTAGATATCGCTCCATCAAAGAATCCAACAGCTGCAAGACCAATGATTGAAATAGAAATTGATGGCAAAATGGTTTTTCTAACATATGATGTATTAAAATACTTTGATAAAAAGATAGAAGCAATTGAATATGTTAAAGAAAAGAATTTGGTTATTGAATTAATTGATTAGGAACTTATTATGATTTTTTTGTAATTATATAAACAAAATACTATTACTGTAAAATTAAGTAACTCACAAATTGAATATGAGAGTAATTTTAATTAAAAAAGTGAAAACCCGCATTTCTATACTTAATTGGACAGTGCTAGTAGATGATAAAAGAATACCAAAAGAATAAAAAGAAAAAAGTTGGTATTCCAAGGGGATTGATTTATTATCATTATCCAAAATTATTTCAAACATTTTTTGAAAAACTTGATGCTGAAGTTATAATTTCAAAAGAAAGCACAAAGACAATGTTATTAAAAGCATTGAAATTTTCTTCCGATGAAGAATGCTTTTCTGGTAAAGTATTTTTAGGACATATTATTGATTTAATGGATAGAGTAGATTATTTATTTTTACCAAAATTTCATGGTATGCATAAATACAAAGTTAATTGTCCAAAATTCATTGGTTTACCAGATGTTATAAAAGCAATTTTTGATGATCTTCCTGAAATTATTTCACCATATCATTCAAGAACAAAAAAGCATCATCGAAAATTACATTTATTAATTGAAGTTTTTAAAGTTGGTTGGATTTTTACAAAAAATCCTTTTAAGATTCTTTTTGCATTAAGAGAGGGAATAAAAGCTCACAAGAAACATGAAAATAATATTAGATGGTCAAAAACTAAACTACAAGAATGGGAACTAGAAGTAGATAAAATTAAAAATTTTGAGAAAGTGAAAATCGCGCTTTTAGGACATGCTTATGTTTTAGAAGATCCTATTCTATCATTTGAAGTTAAAGAAAGGCTTCAAAAAATGGGAGTAAATATAATTACTTCTGAAGAAATGCCTATGGATTTAATTGAAGACCAAATGAGAAAATTACATAGCACATTATATTTTCAAGAAGAACGCAGTATTGTAGGAACAGCCCTATATTTCCTTGATAATGAAAAAATTGATGGTATTTTACAATTGATTCCATTTCCTTGTGGACCTACTGCTGTTTCAAGTGAGATTATCTTGCGACATGCAAAAAGAAATGATAACATTCCACTAATTCAATTAATGATTGATGATAACACGGGGGAAGCAGGATTTGTTACACGCATTGAAGCTTTTGTTATGACTATGAAACGTAAGAAATTATTACAATACAGAAAAGACTATCATAAAAGTAATTATGGAAAAAAAATAGCTGAAACAGAAACTCATGAATATAAAACTATTGAATCAACAAAAATAAAAGAGGAGGGATTATATAGATGATTACATACCCACCATTCGGAGCATCAGGTTATACATTCTTGGCAGGTTTAAAAGACATAGGACGCAATGATTTTATTCATCTTCCCAGGCCAACAAAGAAAATGATTGCAATAGGTGTTGCTCACAGTCCTGAGACTATTTGTACCCCTTTGAAATATTGTGTTGGAGCATTAGCAACTGGTATTGAAATGGGAGCTGATGAAATAGTTTTTCCATCTGGTACAGGAACATGTAGATTTAGTTTGTATTATGAAATGATACGCTTAATACTTGAGGATATGGGTTATGATAACATGAAATTCTATACTTTTGATTATCATGAACCATTTGAAATTCTTAGATTGTTCAAAAGAATTAGCAATAATAAATCATATTTTGAGGTTTTTTCTGCATTACTTCGTGCAGGCATTCGAAATCGCTTAATTGATGATGTAGATGAACAATTAAATTACTATCGAGCTTTTGAGATTGAAAAAGGTACAGCTGAAAGAACTGCTGATAAATTATATCAAGAGATAATTAATACTAGGAGAAGAAGAGCCTTAACAAATTTAAGGAAAAATATTCCAAGATTTTTTAAAGAAAATGTAGAAATAAAACAAGTTAAAAACCCAGTTAAAGTTGTGGTTGTAGGAGAAATTTATGCTGTACTTGAACCAGGGATGAATCAAGATATAAACAGACGAATAAATGAATTAGGTGTAGTAGCAAAAACAGGAGTTACTTTGCGAAAATATACAGACATAGGTGCGAAAATAAATCCCTTTATAAAAGAACCTCACAAAATTGCTGCAAAAGCAGCAAAGAAGTACTTACCTCATTATTGTGGAGGAGATGCTCAACATACAGTTGGAGATGCAATTCTCTATAAAAAGAAAGGATGGGATGGATTAATACAATTATATCCTTTCACATGTATGCCTGAATTAATGGCTAAAGAAATTCTACCAAAAATACAACAAGAAATTGGTATGCCTAAATATTCTCTAGTTTTTGATGAAAAAGCTGATGGAGCAGCAATACAAACCCGATTGGAAGCTTTCATCAACATGCTAAAAAGGAAGAAACTTAAGGAAAGTAATTGAAAATGAAAAATATAAAATATTATCTAGGAATTGATATTGGTTCGATTACCGGTAAAATAGCAATAATAGATCAAGAACATAATTTAATCGATAGTGTTTATATGCGAACAGAAGGGCAACCAATAGAATGCATAAAAAAAGCATTAAATGAGATAAGAAATCGACAAGGAAATCTACAAATTTCAGGTGCAGCAACAACAGGCTCAGGAAGAAAATTAATTCAGAAAGTAGTGGGAGCTGATATTGCTCGAGATGAAATAACAGCACATACTGTAGGAGCGGTAGATTATTGCCCAGAAGTGCAAACTGTTATAGATATTGGAGGACAGGATAGTAAATTAATCATTATTAGAAATCAGTTAGTGATTGATTTTGCTATGAATAGTATTTGTGCTGCTGGTACTGGTTCTTTTCTTGATAAACTCGGTGATCAATTAGGAGTACAAATAGAAAATTTCGGCTCATGTGCTATTTGTTCGAAAGATCCTGCTGTTATTTCTGGACGATGTACAGTATTTGCTGAATCTGATATTATTACAAAGAAAAATCTAGGTTATAAAAAAGAAGATATCTTAATGGGATTATCCTATCGTTTAGTTGAAAATTATAAAACAAATCTAGGAAGGGGTAAAAAAATTAGACCGCCAATTCTATTTCAAGGTGGTGTAGCAAATAATCAAGGAATTATTACTGCTTTTGAAAAAACTCTTGAGAAAGAGCTCAATGGTAACAAAATAATAGTACCAGAAAATTATGAGATTATGGGAGCGATTGGTGCAGCAATTCTTGCTCAAGAAGAAATGGAAATACGTACAATAAACAATCAAGAAATAAAAAGTTCTTTTAATGGTTGGGAAACACCCGATTTGAATTATCAAACTCGTAGTTTTCTATGTAACAATTGTGAAAATATTTGTGAGATTGTTGAAATAAAACGTGAAGAAGAAATTATTGGTCGTTGGGGAGGTAAATGTAATAGATGGGATATATTGTCTAATTAGAAAATAAAAAAATAAAAAGATAAGAGAAAATTGTTTCTCTTATTTCATATAGTTTCTATT
Organism: Candidatus Gerdarchaeota archaeon; assembly: GCA_016839405.1. The sequence continues at coordinate 7,160 of JAEOUJ010000018.1, forward strand.
ATCTCGTTTGTTTCTGAGTCAAGAGCTTCTTTTTCCTTTTTTATTTTTTGTTCAGACCATCTGAATAACCAAATGCACAAGAATAATACCACTGCTAAAACCATGAATCCTACACCAAGAAGAACTTTATTTTCAGCTCTTATTGAAAGGTAGACTATAGAATATATAATGTCACCTAGTATAACTATTAGTCCCGTTCGTCTTAGAGATATCTTATTGAATAACACTCCTACTACAAATAAATAAAGACCTACAACTGCCCAAATTACCGATATCCAAATTTCTATCAATTCAAAGAATATGAATGAACACACCATAAGTAATAATGAACCAGATATTATCATTGAAGATGTCAGAGGTTCTCCCATTAAGTATAGTTCATTTATTATTGCGAATAGTATTAGCGCTGATGAGAAAGCCATTAAGGTTATTAGAACAATATTAGTATTTACTCCAGCAACAAAATTCATGACTAAACCAAGAAATATATAGAGGGATACCAATGAAACTGATGAACTGTAATTCAATGAAAGCGGTATTGTCATTCCAAAGAATAGAACAGATATAACTAAAGCTTTTATCAAATTAAAATTACTTCCGCCAAGCCAACCTGCCATAGCCATTGATGAAATGATAAATAATAAGAATATACCAATAGCTGTAAAATCTATGTTATAGAGTAATCTTTTATTCTCAGGATCTTTATGAACTGGATAATACCTAATGCCAAAGACAAATGTAACAAATAATACTAATGGCATAAAAATAACATAATCTATTATTAAGATGTTATTTCTAGTACTTAACCAATCAAAATTAAATGTAAATGAATAGGATAGTATAATAATTCCAATCTGTTCAATAATAACCAGTGGTATAATATTTAGTATATTCTCTTCTTCTGTTAACATGAACTTAGTAAAAGTTACAATTCCAACAACTAGTGCTGAAATTGCACAGAACAAAGTAAATAGTGTTGAATTATCACCTTCAGGTCTAACAAATGGTAAAAGAGAACACAATAAGGTAAATGTAATTGTATAAGCAAATAGTAATCCATAGTTTTTCTTATTAAAGAAGACTGTTAATGAGGAGCCAATTACCAGTAGTAAAAGAATGCAACTCACAACATTGAATTCATAATTAACTTTTACAAAACCTAGATTGACACGCATGATTGATGTTAGAATAAAGAATGTTAAACCAGAGATACAAATTGTAAGAATTGAAACAACTGTATCTTTTTTAAGAAAAGCCATGATAAAATAGAACAAACAATAAACTATGAATATAGCAGTAACAATTTCAGGGAATTCAAGTATTATTCCAACAATAAGTAATGATAGAAATGGTATTGGAACCAAATATTTCGCACTTTTCCATTCTCTCCAAATACAAAAGATAGTAATTACACAAATAATTGAATAAATTAATGATGAAACCCAATTATTTGCTACGTTTGGAAAAACATTCATTGCTTCAAAGATTATGTAAAGGATATGTAAAATTCCTAGCAATATAAATTGGTGAACACTTTGAGATAGGATTGATGTTTTTTGTTCTTCGACAGAGCTTTCTTCTGTCTGTTTTTGTTTTTCAATTGTTTTCTTTGTTTTTGTTTTACTCAATGCTAGTAACCTCCTTTTGTTTCTTCCAGTCAAAAAATGACAGGAAAGAAACTAACATAAAAATCAAGAAAATAACAAGTGCTTCATATGAAAAAGCATTATAATTTCTTGTAAAAGCATATATCGACAAGATAATTGCATTAGTAATTGTAGTAACAATTGATAAGATTCGCCAATTTTCTGTTCTATAGGTTGTAACTGGAAAGTTAACAATTAAAGAGCCAATAGTTGTTAATATCAAAAGAACAAAGATTAACCAAGTATAGATTCCAGTTATATTGCCAACTAGAATAATATTTATACCAGATAGAATAAACCAAGTTAAAAATAGAGCTTCAGCTTTAATGAACGCTTTAGGAATGATTAGTGATATATATGCCAATAACACAAATGTAATGCTTATTATAAACAATAAAGCATTGTCTCGAATAGTTGCTGCTTCTCTATTAATTGAAATTAATACAATAGCTAATATTTCACTGATTGAGAAAGAGATAATTGACGATTCCATTGATGCTTCTTTTTCAATTGCTGAAATTGAACTTAATATACCAAAAGCGAAATATGTTAAGAAAAACAATATTGTAGTTATTGTATCTCTCAAATAATCTCTGTAAATTGCTACTGTAATTATTGCTACAACACCAACTATCATTTGACTTAGAATTTTCATTACTTTATTTCTTGTATCTATATTGAGATGTTTTTGTTGAATGAAAGGATAATAATAAGCAACTGCTAGTATAGCTAAACAAGTTAAGAAAATCTCATATGAATACAATCTACCCCAACTTGGTTCCAAAACCGATGAAGCTAGGAAGATATTTGTGAAAGATAGAACAATAAGTGTTATTACTGGTAAAACCAATGACAAAACAACCATTGTTTGTTTATAAGGCATATGTATGTTTTGGGAACCAAATTGAATGATTAAGACCATCATAATTGGTATTAAAATAAGAATTAAAAATTCTAAGCCTACACTTTGTGAAATCTTTGGGAAACAAAGCATTAATGTAGTAATTGAAGTTACTGCAATAGAGCCAGACCATTTTTTGAAGAAAATAGCTAATAAAACAACTAAGATTATTGGAATAGTAAAAGCTATGAGACTTGTGACGCCATTAAGAACTGATTGGGATTCACTCCATAGAAGATCTACAGAAGTGAAAATAATTATTTCAAATATGCCTGACAGAATAATTAATTCTGATTTATTCAAAACACCTACCAATATTACTAGAATGCAAACTGCGTAACCAAAATATAAGAAAAATCCAGTAGGGACTCCGATGTTTTCATAGGACATACCGAGAATGCCACCAACAAATATTACAACAGATCCTATGAACATTATTGCAATTGCCATTTGCCTAAAAAAGCTATGAGTTGATGTTTCATCAGAACTTGTTTTCTTTAATTGTTCTTCATTCATAGATTTCTTTTTATCAACTGCTTTTGAAATAAAAGCAAGAACTTGACCAATAACCACAATACCAGCACCGAGGGAAAAGAAAATTGCTATTCTAGTTGATTCAATAGAAATTGGCAGAACAACATAAATTATTGTTAAGCATACACCTATACTAAAAAGAATGATTGCCAAATAAAAGAATATATAATTTAGTAAATTCTTTTCGATTCTTGACCAAAAAGTATCGACTCTCTCTTTAGCAATTTCCAATTCTGGTTTTACTTTTGGTTTAGGTTCAACATGCTTTATAATTGGTTTCTCTACTAATTGCATTTTGATTTGATATCTCTTTTTAATTTGTTCAAGTAGATTTGTCAATCCAACTAATTTAGAATAAGCTTCTCCCGAAATTATTGCTTCAACCATTCGCTGTAAGTTTATTAGTGAACTTTGTGTTGAGGTTATATAATCAACAATACTTCTATAATCATCATCTATGTGAGTACCTAGCGATTTTCCACAACTTGAACAGAATTTTGTTCTTTTAACATCAGAACCACAATATAAACAAATAGTCTTTGTTATATCCTTTTCAGTTAGGAAATCTTTTTGATACCCCAATTTTTTCTCTATGTTGTAAATGTTGTTAATTAAAGAATTAATGATATTATTAATCTCCGTTGATAAAACCTTACCAGTATCATTCTTAAAATTTGTAAGAGCATTTTTAATTTCCTTTGTTCTCTTTAATTGATCATTAATCTCATCAATTGGTGACGCATCAAGCATTGATCCACATTTTGGACAATATCTAGCAAAAGGTACTTCTTCACCACAGTTATTACAGATGATTTTTTTTTCACCTGACATTTAATAACACCCCTCCAATAATTTTTATCAAATATTGGGATAAATACAAAACTGTAAGATTATTAATAATTATTTCGTTTCTATTTGACAGATGATTATAAGATAAATAAAGAATGAAAATTTATACTGAAAATCAAATTTTTTTTACTGGATATATTCCTGAATTTCTTTTCACTTCTTGTTGTAACATTTCAAATGCATAAGCAGATGTTGAGAATGTTGTAGCATTAATTACTTTCGCTATATCAGCTAATTCTTCATCAAACATTCGTACAAATAATTCAATATGTGGATATTCTTTCTTTATAGCAACTGTTAGAATTATTGCATCTGAGAATAATTCCTCGGTATTCCAACAGATATAGATTTGAGCAATTTTATTTAAATCGTATTTTTCTTCTAAATTAGCTAAAAATTGGATATTATCTTGAATTATAGAAACATTTAGCAAATCATTGTATAAATCTGGATCAATTTCTGGATCAATTACTAAAACCTTGCATTGTAATTCTTTTCCATAATAATCTACAATCCTAATTGTTACTGAATCATTTCCTAAAACTATTATTTCACTATTTTGAGTACACTTATTACTCCAATTCTTTACTGATTCTAAAGCCCATTTAGAAGTTGAGAATGTAAAAGCATTCCATGGTTCATCTCTCAAATATTTTCTAAAATGTTCATTAAACACTC
>JAEOUJ010000184.1 GCA_016839405.1 Candidatus Gerdarchaeota archaeon
TACCCTTTCCACCATTTTGTTCAACCATATATTTTGAGTACAATGCAATAATCACATCTAATGGTACAAATCTACCTTTTTCATCAATAGGCACACATCTATCAGCATCTCCATCATAAGCTAAACCAATTGATTTGTCATTTTTATGTTTTTTAACATATGTTATTAATTCTGTGAGGTTCTTTTCCACTGGTTCTGAAAGTCTAGCTGAGAATATTGGATCAAATATACCATTTATTGAAATAAGATTAATCCCTAATTCTTGATAAATTTTAGATATCACATCACAACCAGCCCCACCACCAGGATCTACATAAACTGTGTCGAAAATAGACCAATCAATATTTTCACATGAATTGATTAGCATGTTGTTATATAATTCTGAACCTAATTCTTCTTTATCAGTGCCATATTTTTCCCAAGAAACGACTGGCAAATTTTTTTCAGAAATAACTTTTTCTATTTTCATTTCATCTACAGGGGACAATCCCATGCTTGTTTTATCAAAAACTTTTATTCCATTATATTCTGGAGGATTATGCGATGCAGTTAACATTACACCAACGCTTGCTCTAGATTTGTGAGTATGGTAGGCCAAAGCGGGAGTTGGAATAATCCCTTTCCGAATAACATTACAGCCACCTGCAATTATACCCGAACATAAAGCATATTCTAATTGTATGCCTGTTGATCGTGCATCTCTAGCAATTATTATGTCTGAACCATCATTATTACACATAGCTTTACTTATCCCTAAACCAACATTGACAATGAAATTTGGGTGAAGATTAGCTACTTTTCTACGAATCCCAGATGTACTGAAAAGTCTCACTATATACCCATCCTAATTTATTCTTATAGTTAATTTTTACTAAAAAAACAATTCAAAAAGGTATCTCTTAAATTTATTCTCAAAAAATAAAATAAAAGATGAGGAGGTTCGCGTTAGCAAGCGAGTAAAGGCACATAATTGATACTTGATCAGTTTTTTTAAAGTTTAACAAGATTTAACCTGTTTCGACAAAATACTTAGATGATCTCATATCAAGAAGATATGGTGCTTTTTTCACGAGCCCCTCTTTAGTTAATCTTTTTAAAGCATATCTAACTGTTCTAGGTGCAAGATCGCACTTTTGAATCAAATCCTTTGATGTCAAAGGTCCCTGCTCCGATAAGAGAGTGTAGATCGCCCTCGCGGATGGAGGTAATTGTTCTGCGACTGTCAGCATTTTAATAGTCATCTCCTAGAAAAAAGAGCATCCTTTTTAATATAAAAGGCATCTGAAGAATTCTTCCCTAGCATCTAGTAAATCCTTTCGACAATCTAGTAAAAAATTCCGCATATTTTTTTAAAATCTGTTGCCATTTTTCCGAGAAAAAACGGAATTATTAATTTTTTATCTTTTTTTCATGAAATTTCATATTGTTGAGCACTTTTTCTTGATTTTATGATAATTTCCAATACATAGCAAGATTTGTCGAACATTTACTAAATCAAATCAGATAAATGCTAATATACTAATATCTGTTAGACCATAAATTCAAAAGTGTTTGATCTTGGTAGAGGAAGAAAATTTAAGCGAAAGTAAAGCATTTATGGAATATAAATATGGTCGAAGTCCAAAAATCAAACCTCCTTGGATTACTATAGTAATATCTGGTATAGCTGTTGGTATTGCATATATAGTAACTGAGATTTTTGCTGCAAGAGTTTTGGGAAATGCCTATGCACTTAATTTTATTCTTGGATTGTATGGTTTACCTGCTGGTTTTGTTTGTGCTTGGAAAAATAAAGATTTAACATTCATGACTTCTGTAAGGTATTCTACTTTTAGTGCAATAATATCTGTTGGAACTTTTACATTTATTTCTGCAATTTTTATGGCATTGTCATCAGATACAGCAATCGGTGCAATAATAGGTTTTGCTAGTTTAATTGTTGCTGCCTTAATCATTTGTGTTTATTCTATTTTTGTTACTTTTGCTATTGGAGCACTTTTTGGGACTTTTGTACAAGGAGTGAGAGATTCAAAAAGGTAATTTTTTTTCTTTTTAAAGTTCTGGATTTCAAGCGATAGAATTAATAATTAGTTTAATAATCTGATTTTATAACAATTATTAAATAGAATCCTCTTTTGAGAGTGTAAATATGAATCCAAAGAAAAAAAGTAAGAAAAAGGATTATCCCAGAAAAAAGAAATATGGTACTTGGTTTACAGTTGGGCAAATTGTAGTTATTTTTGGAGCAGTCTTAATGGTTGTTATGGCAATTGTGTCTCTAATAATGGATACAATTGATTATGTGCAATCATTTACTTTTGGGCTATTTGACATTCCATTTCTTGGAGCTATTTTAGCAATTATAATGGGAATTCTTATCTTATGGTTAACTGTTGATAGACGAGTCTATTATCGATTGAATTTATACCTCTTTGCAGTTATTATTATAATTTTAGCAATTATTGGTGGAAATATTGGAGGACTCGTTTGCATTATTGGTTGTTTAATTATAATTTTCTACAGGATATCTAAGGAATAACACTAATTTCTAGTGATTAAACATGTCTAGTTACAACAAAGGAAAACAAAGAAAGGCAAGAATAGCAGAAGGAACAAAACAAAATCTAAACACGATTATTGATGAATTATCATTTATCATTGGTAGAAAGAATATACCTGAAGATGAGCCAATAAAAACAATTACTGATGCATTTAATAATTTAGATGCTTACATTGCTGCTATTGGCTTAGTACTACCAGATATAGACAATGATTGGCGTTTAAGTGGTTCACGAGACTCTTTTCATAAAATTAAACACAAAAGACAATTTCGGTTAAGATTTCTTATTTCTCTTGCAGTTATTATTTCACTAGGATTGATTAGTGGTGCTATAGTTGCAATTATTTTTATTGATAATTGGGTAAAATGGATAATTCTTATTGTTGTAGCAGTTCTTTTATTGATAAGTTCAACTAATTTTACTAAATTTTTTGTTTCGCCAATTATTAGTAAATTCGATAAATTAATCCCAGAGAAATTTGTTAACGAATGTCAAATTATAGATAATTATGTCAAAGAATTAATCCTCATAAGGCGGAAGCTTTAATCATTTCAATAGAATCAATAGTTGATTTATTGTCTATATAGAAAGTTTTTTTCAATTGATTGAGTAATATGAATATATATAATAGAACTTGATAAATAGTATGTAGGTAGTTCACCTCATGGTTTCTGTTGGAGTAATAAAAGTACGTTGCGATGCTTGCTTAGAAGTAATTAAAGGTAAGTATATTCATTTCTCCGATGGATCCATTTTTTGCAACGAATGTTTTAGATATTTACCGAAATGTCGAAGCTGCAAAAAACCAATAATTGGTGGGGAAGAAAGTTCCATTAATGGATTATGTTTTATTTGTTATAAAAGAGCTCCAAAATGTGATGTATGTGCAAAAGCAATTATTGGAACATACACACGATTTTCTGATAAAACCATTGCTTGTGATGATTGTGTTTTAAAATATCTAAAATGTGAACGTTGTGGTAAACCAGTTGTTAGATATGCCACAAAAATACGTGGAAAGGTATTATGTCGTGAATGCTTAACTCATGCACCTCGATGTTCTGTTTGCAACAATCCGATTATCAAGATATATTGGATTTTTGATAAAGAACTTGTCTGTGATTATTGTTATAAAATATATGAGCGTTGTGACCTTTGTGGAATACCAAATCAATTTCTTTTTACTGTTTATCAAAAAAGAATTTGTTATTCATGCCAAGAAAAAGCTAAAAGGTGTTCTGCATGTGGTTTACCTATAGTTGGACGCTATTACTCTTATAAAAATAAAGAAGGAATTTTCTGTGAACAATGTGAGTACCTAGCTCCACACTGTGATTCTTGTGGTAGACCTGTTGGATTACAATATGTAGAAATCTCTGATGGAAGAAAAATATGCAATGAATGCCAAAGAACCGCTATTACAACTGAAAAACAATTACTCGAATTGATTAATACTGCTGAAAAAGGATTAGCAGAATTGGGATTGTATATAAAAAATCCCATTAATTTTCGATTAATTTCTAAAAAGCTATTAGATAAAAGAATTAGTGAATATGGTGCTGCTATTACAGCTGGTCGAAATCTTGGTTTATTCCAAAAGACGATTGATAAAATGAATATTTATTTACAAACACACCTTCCAGTTCAATTGGCATTAGGTACAATTTGCCACGAGCTTGCACATGCATGGTTATCAGAAAACATTGCTACAACAAAACAACCTTTACATATTAGTGAAGGTTTTTGTGAGTGGGTTGCTTATAAAATCTTAATGAAATGCGGTTATCATGGTCAAGCAGAACTTATTTCATCAAGAGATGATATTTATGGCATGGGATTCAGGAAATTTCTAAAATACGAAAAGAAATATAGCTTGAAAGAATTACTTGATTGGGCAAAAACTACTGAATTTTGAATTATTTTCTATTCCTTTTTTGAAAAGAAACCATTTGCCAGAAATTCTCCATAAGGTTTCCGATCTGCTATTACATAAATATTAACATAAGCATTTATCTCTTCCAGAAATATTTTACATCTAGTATATAATTTTGGAACTCCTTCCAATCTATCAATTCTATTTAGTATTTTTTCATTAACCTCAAAAACTTCAAGATAAATTGGGTGCAAATCATCAGATGGAAATAAAAGAGGGAATCCTTCACTAGAATACATTTGAAATGGTATTCTAACTAAACCTCGATATATAGGTTTCAAAGGATTAAGGTAATAAAAATAATTAGGAAAATTTTCTTTCAAAGTACCATAAACAGCAAGTAAATATGTGGTGGAATTTTCAGTTTCTTCCACTTAATTATTCTCCATATTATTTTTGTATGCCTTATTTTTAAATAGAACATTCATTATATAAATACCTATGAGCAATGATAATTTTTTAGA
>JAEOUJ010000185.1 GCA_016839405.1 Candidatus Gerdarchaeota archaeon
CATGTAATTATGAAGCTAGGAAATATGGCATTCATTCAGGTATGCCTGCACAAAAAGCATTTGAGTTATGTCCTCATTTAATCTGTGTTAAAGGTAAACATTCTTTATATCATGAAGTCTCTGATAGTATTATGGATATTTTAGCTTCATTTACAGATAATTTTAGAAGTGCTTCAATTGATGAAGCTTATCTTAATCTAACAAATGAAATAGAAAACGAATATCATGGATATCCAATACCGTTAGCTAAAGAAATTAAAAAAGAAATTTATGAAACAGAAAAAATCACTTGTTCAATAGGTATTGGTCCTAATACAACTATAGCAAAAATTGCTACAGGCCGATTTAAACCTAATGGAATCACTTATGTTCCAAGAGAAGCAATAAAACGATTTCTAGCACCTTTAAAAATTAGTAAAATAAGTGGTATAGGACCTAAAAGTTCTGAAAGTATAAAGAGGAAATATGGCGTTGAAAGAATTGGGCAGATAATAGAGATTGAAGAAGAACATGAAATGATAAGAAAATTTGGTCGATTAGGGAAATTTTTCTATAGAGTAATTAATGGAATTGGCAGAACAAATATCATACCAAATAATGATTATAGCATGAAATCCATAAGTAAAGGTAGAACATTTATTGGGCAATTTGATGATGGTGAACCAATTACTGCAGAGAAAATTATACCTAAATTAATTGATCAAGTACATGAACGACTTACTAAAAGGTCTTTTTATTATAAAACTGTAACATTGGAAGCTCGCTTACAAAAGAATTTTCAGAATCTCACACGTAGTAGATCTTTTCTTACTGCCAATGATGATAAAGAACGATTTGTATCAACAATTTATGAATTGTTAGATGAAATTAAGATCCAATATAAAAATCCAGAATTACGTAAAGTTGCAGTTAGACTTTCGAATTTTTTGAAGAAAGATGTAGCACAAAAATCTATAACTGATTATTTTAGCTGAATTATTATTTCTTTTCTAATTTATCAATACCATATCTTACTTTTACAGCAACTCCCTTTTGAAAAGCTAACATATAATCAGCTGAAAGTTGTGCTTTTCCCACAGCTAATAGTTTATCCTCTTCTGATACTACCACAACTTCATCTGCCGGAAATATTTCTGGATCAACTTTTACCACATGTTTTGCAAATACATTTCTTCCTTGAGCAATAAATTCTGCTACATCTGATTGAATTATTACTCGTCGTTTTGGGCTTTTTGTTCCCTCAATAATTCTTTGAGCTCCTGCTAAACCTATTGAATATAATCCATCAGTAGCTCTCATAGAAGCTAATCGTTTCCCATCTAAAATTACTTCACGAACTTTGTTTGTGTTTTTAGAAATAGTTACACTTATTGTATCTGGAGCTAATATCTCATCAAATTCTTTTCCAAATTGGTATTGTGCTATGGCTTTTAATTGCCTTAAAGTCCATGGATCTGGCTTTTGTTCTTTCAAAGTGTGCTCCTCTTTTTTTATTTTCTTTAAACTATTTTAGAAATTTTTCTAAATTACTTTTAAATCCAAAACAACATGTTCTACACCAGGTGAATATTTCTTAACTATGCGTTTATTTAACAATTTCACCATACGATTTTCTTGATCAGCAGCTTGCTTTACTCGAGAAAAGGGTTTTTCCTGAACTTTTTTTGGTGTGCCTTCATGATAATGAAAAATTCCCCCTTCCTTACATAATCTTATTCCTTGTCTTATTTGTTCCAAATCACTATGAAGGTAGCCTGCTATAACTCTATCAGCTAAATCTTCATATTCCTTCAAAATTGTTCTATTATCCCCTAAAAGTGGTTTTACAATATCATTTACTTTATTCAAAGCTATATTTTCAGTTAGATACTTGAATGCTATTGGATTTATCTCTGCAATTATTAATTGCTTTGGAGAATTATGAACTGCTAATGGTAATGATAAATTCCCAACACAACCAAACATGTCAATGATAAATTCATTTGATGGAACTATATCAATCATTCTTTTTCTTTCCCCATGATTACCTGGTGAAAAAGTTAGTTTAGCTGCATCTAATTTGAATAAACAACCAAGTTCTTTATGAATGGTTTCTGTATTCGAATCCCCTGCTAGATAAATAAATTCAGGGATTCGATTCGTACCTATTGTTGGTCCTGTCTTTCCTAGAATTGTTCTAACCTTATTCTTTTCTAATTGTAACATTGCTTGTCCAATTTCTGATTGGTAATCCATTAAAGATTCTGGTATGGGAATTATTAGAATATCACCTATTTTCCACCAACGATGTGGAATTTGTTGAACTAATTTACTTGATATTTCTTTCCTTAATAATTCCAATAGTTTTGCTCTCTGAGCATTTTTGGTTCTAACCAATTTACTCACACAACAATTCTTCTAAAAGCTGGCTAATATATTGAGCACTTTTCTCAACATTTGGATCCATTTTTACCATATAGCTCAATGATTTTGGTTGTATTCCAATAAATAATGCTTTTAGTTTCTTTAATTCAAACCTTAGGTATTTCAAATACATGGTCATTGATACTTTATGAGGTGTGATCATATATGCTGAATCAACATTTTCTTCAGTGAAAATCCTTATTGTTCCAGGCTTTTCATCCATTTGTGCTGCATCTATTATAATTAAAATATCTGGTTCTTCCTTTTTGATTACTCCTGTGAAAGCTTCTGGTACTGGACCTGCATTGATAATTTTAACATTATCCGGGAAAGATTTTTTCTCTAGAAGCTCAATTGTTGCTACACCTATATAATCATCTGCCCGATCGAAATTCCCTATACCCATAATACAAATTTTTTTCTTTGGATTTATGTTCTCAAGTTTTTTAATACCTTTAATTTTCATAGAAATTTCGGACCTTCAGGTAATTTATCAATGTATTTTAGTACTTTTGTTGGCCATTGCTCTGGATTAGTTCCCTTCTGAGCAATAAAAGCAGATATGTATCTTTCAAAGCTACCTCCGGCACATCCGGACCAAAGTTCCTTACCAGACTGAGATTTAACAGTGAAACCTTTTGTATATTTAGTTCCAAGTATAGACAAATTTTGTGTTTCCAACCAATCACTTTCTTCTCGAGAACCTCTATATGGCATATAAATTTCCATATCAATAGTACCAATTTGATCAAAATTCTTCAATTCAACTTGAGATGATTCTTCTTCAGTAACTCCTTCTTGTGAAGTCCACCATGGAGTTACCCATGCTTCACGAAATTCTAAATCTAGGATATTACCAATAATATTTCTAAATCCCATTCGTAAATCTTGAGCAACTTTCTTAATTTGATCAGGAAAACCAATATACAAAGTTTCTATACGATGAAGCTCATCTACACGTTCAAAACCATGTGCAGCACCACTTTCATATCGATAAGTTGGACCTGACCAATCATACACAAAAATAGGAAAACTATCATCAGCAATTGTTTTTCCTTGAATATAAGACCAGAAAGGTGGGCATTGAGCAAAACTTAAACCTCCAATAGGAGGTCGTAATTTTTCCATTATCATTTCTGGATCAATTTCAAGTGTTATTCGGAAATAATCAGCTATTTCTTCCCAGTATTCAGAATCAGCTGTTTTGGGTGTACATACAAAGTAAGGTTCAAATCCACCTTGATATATTCCAGAAAGATGACCACTTCTTTTCCAAACTTCCCAAGGAACAATTTTTGGAAAAATCATATTGTTAAATCCAAGTGGTTTGTAAAGATGTTCAACCATTATTGTTTTCAATGCTTCAGTAAGATTAGTTATTGCTGGGCCAAAAATCCATTGATTCCTATAATTGGTTCTTTGAATCCACCCTTGCTTAATCATTTCATCAGTTGGGTTACCATTGAAAATAGGTTCTTTTTTCATTCCAGTCCAAATAATTAGGTGATGTTCATCTTTTCCCCGAATTTTTTCTTCAATAACTTTATTTCTAACAAGTCTAACAATACGATCAATAGCACCCTTTTCTATAAAATCAATTGGGATATTTTTAGCAAGTGTTACCTTAGCTACTTTATCTGTGAATTTAATTGATGAAACAAAAGGTAAGGTAAATTCTTTCTGAGGTTTATTAGGAATATCTACATCAATTTTATAGTCTTTAATATCAACACCACTTACGCCTAATCGGAATTCCTTACCAAATTTCTCGCTGAAGAATTTACGCATACGTAATAATGCATGATGTGGAGGTATCTTATCTCCACTGGTGACCGTTAAAACAAACTCATCTTCTTTTTCAGATAGTGCATTAATTTCCCATTTTTTAACTTGTGAGATTTCATTCAAATCTTCTTTTTTGATACCCTTTTCTAGCATCTTTTGAAGCTCTACCATCCATTCTTTAATTAATTCGTGTTTATCTGTTGGTAGTTTACCTCGTAATAAAAAACTAAATTTTAAATGGTATTTCATCATTACTCATTTCTCTAAAAAAATAAAGCTAAAAATAAAGGTTTCTAGTCCTTTTTACTTTTAGCTCAAACAAAAACATCAATCAATGGATAAAGGAAATACGCAAAAGACATTGCAAAGAAAATAAAACCATAATAAATTCTACGTCTTCTCTTTACATCAAAATAAAATGCATTCTGACGCATTTCAGCAACTTTTTCAAAAGAAAATGGAACATATTTATCATCATCTGTGCTTTTCTCAGGAAAGAAAATATTTGTAGTTCGATGTTCATCTATCTTAACATTTTCAATGAAACCTTTCTCTTTACGTTTTGGATCGAATATTGCTTTTATTTTGTCAGAGAAATCCTTGTAAAGAACTGGAAAGAGTTGAAACTTACCGATTTTCAATCCTTCTTTAGCTACATTTAATTCTTCGAGTTTGCTCTCTCTCATAAGAAAAGCTCGCTTCTTAGATTTATTTGAAACCATCCAAGCTTCAAGCACCAAGTGTGTTGATTTAGTATATTCATCAAAAATATCCTCTAATGTTGTATAAAACAAACCATCTTCTGTTATTTCAATTAGTTCTTCATGAAGGACTTCTTTCTCTTTATCATAAATTGTCAATTCAATTTCATTATCCAAACAATCTTCAATCACATAACCAGTTACTATTATCCCCCTACCAATTACAGAAGAATCACTTGGACTTACTACTCGAATGGGTATTTTTCTTTGGCCACCCCAAGCACCAGTAATGCCACCTGCAAAAACTGCTATTCCCCCTAAAATCATTAACATAATAGTTATCCATTCAACAAAACTTTGACCATTAGATGAATTAGCATAAATCAATCCTGCAATACCTGCTGCTATTCCATAGGTAATTACAAAAATGCCTACGAAGATTAAGATGAATTTATACATAGGCATTGGTGGTTTAGTCTTTTTTTCAGTTTTTAAAATCTCAAGAACTAATTCATCTGGTTTTCCTTCTTCAGCATCATCAAAAGCGATTTTAAATTCTTCATCGGGCATTTTCTCTACACCGTAGAATAATATACTTTCAATGAGGTATTTTTAGCTTTTTTTACTTTTGGAAAAGAATGTCATTTCTATAAAAAAATAACACCACTATAATGTATAATGATGAAATTTTAAACAGAATTTGGTTTTTTATTTATTAATCTATAAGCAATCTTTGACATCTCTATTGCTTGATCAAACATTTCCAATTTTAGGAAAGTAACTGCAAGTTTATTCCAAATATGAGCGTTTTCTGCTTCATAAGCTAATAATTTTAAATAGTAATTTAAAGCACGTTTAAAACGCTCTTTTTTATAATATCCATCAGCTAAATTTTCAAGTAATTCTTTAGATTCACCCTCAATTATTATTTTTCTTTCGAGATCAATTATACTTAAATTATCTTCAGATTGATGGTGTATTTCAGATTTAACAGTCATTTTCCTCACCTACAGATTTATTTCGCAGTGAATGTGTGATAGTACTTTCAGGAAATTAGTAGCACCATTTGAGGTCAAGAATTGAATTAATTCTTCTAATCTCAACCATCCTGCACCTTCTCTTTGTTCGTTTAATCCATCGTTATCTAATATTCTTCTACCAATAAATTCGGAAATTAGTTTAAAAGGACCTTCTTCCTTTTCATAGCAGGCGGAAATTATCACTTTTTTTCGTGCACAATTTATTGCATTATCAAGTAATTTCTGATGATTTGGAGTTACATGATGAAGTACATCTGATAATACAACAGTATCAGCTCTAAAATCAGATAAATCTTCAACAATATTTCTTTTATAAAAAGTTCCTCTGCCTTTTCTTTCTGCAAAAGCTAAAAATTCCTCATTTAAATCAATTCCAATATACTCAATCCCTTTTGGCAGCAAAGGTTGTAAACTTGCTGTGCCACAACCTAAATCTAGCACTGAGTTACCCACTACTTTTTTAGCCAGTGTTTTTGGTATGATTCTATTTGGATCATTAATCCAAATGCTCAAATCATAAATAATAGGGTGTTGATACATTATACCAAATTTAAATCGATCCTTGATATTTCTTAGCTTTTGATATTTATGCATTCTTGCATTAGTTGGATGAACTGCTTTAACATTAGTTGTTTTATTTAAAATTTGAAGATTAATTTCCTTCATATGTTGAAAACAATCCTAAAGTGAAACTTCAAAAAAACACTTATGAATTTTCTTTTTATAGTTACAAGAACTACGCACTAGTTTTAAATATAAACAAAATAACTAGGAAATTGCTTTTGTAACTTTATAAGAAATATTACTTGAGGGCATTAGTATGAAAAAAACTAATAAGATATCTATTGCTGGAACTGGTTTTGTTGGTTTGGTAACAGCTGCTATCTTTGCTGATAAAGGATTTTCGGTAATAGCATTAGATGTAGATAAAACTAAAGTTGATACTGTTAATAAAGGAGAGACATTCTTTTTCGAACCTTATCTTGATTTGCTTGTTAATAGAGTTGTAACACAAACAAAATCATTAACAGCTAGTACTAATACTATAGAAGCAATAAAGACAACCGATCTAACCTATATTTGTGTGGGAACACCATCTCTAGCTGATGGTAGCTGTGATTTAAGTTATATAAAACAAGTAGCAGAAGACATAGGTAAAGGTCTCGCTGAAAAGGATGGGTATCATTTAGTAATAGTAAAATCAACTGTAGTACCAGGCACTACAAGAAATTTAGTAAAAAATGCTATCGAAAAGACATCGGGTAAAATAGCTGGAAAAGATTTTGGCCTTTGCATGAATCCTGAATTTCTACGAGAAGGGCAAAGTGTATATGATTCAATTTTTCCTGATCGGTTAATTATTGGAGAAGTTGATGAACAATCAGGAGAGATATTAGAACAAATTTATCGAACTTTATATTCGAATCAACAAGATGATTTTACAGAAAATTGGAAGAAAATTTATAAAAAAGAGGTTTCTTGTCCAGAAATTTTTAGAACTACATTAGAAACCGCTGAATGCATTAAATATGCTAATAATTCATTTTTAGCTACAAAAATCTCATTCATAAATGAATTCGCTAATATCTGTGAACGAATTGAAGGTGTTGATATAAATAATATAGCAAAAGGGATAGGACTAGATTTTAGAATCAATCCACAATTTTTGCGTGCAGGAGCGGGTTTTGGCGGCTCATGTTTTCCTAAAGATGTTAATGCAATCATAACTTATGCCCGAGAAAAAAATTACGAACCAGAGCTTCTTTTAAGTGTATTAAAAATCAAC
>JAEOUJ010000186.1 GCA_016839405.1 Candidatus Gerdarchaeota archaeon
AAGACTCAAATTCCTTGTGTTTTACGGGGAAGCGTGGTTTTATTACTGCACATTTATTTATTCGTCCAAGTAATTGCACTTTAAAAATCCCCGCTCTATCATCATCTATGAATTCAAACTCGCCTATATATCCTTTAGACATCATAACTTTGATTACTGAAGAGATTAGTTTTGATGCTGGCTTCAAAAAAACTTCACGTTTACCTAACGTTTCAGCATTTTGAATGTTATTCATAGCATTTGCGAGTGTATCTAGTAAAGGCATCTATTTATTCACCTTCTAATTTTCTCCTTTGAGGATTATCCTCCATGACCTCCATATCGCTTGAAACCGACAGTATTAGCTACTTCTCGGAAACATCGACGGCAGATATTTAATCCATGTCTACGAATTAGTCCTTCACGTGCACCACAACGAGAGCACTGTCGTGAACCTTTTCCATATTTGACTTCTTTTGGTTTAGTTCCAGAACCTTTTGCCAATATAATCACCTATTCTACAAGTATACCTAGTTCAGTTTCAGCGAATGCAATCGCTTCTTCTTTTGAAATCCTATGCCTCATAGGAATTTTCTTCGGGGACCTAAAACGTCGCTTAACCCGATAACCTGGACGTTCCAATCTAATTTGTACATCCAGTCCTGTTACTCCAAGATTTGGATCATATTTTGTTCCTGGACTATCGATATGTTCTTTTATACCAAAACCAAAATTACCTTCTTTATCAAAAGATCTTTTAGAGACTTTATTATCTCTTACATCCAACAATCTTGGTATAAGTTTCTTAATTTTATTTTGATCGCGAATAGTAACTAATGCGCCAATTGGTTCATCTTTTCGAATACCAAACTCTCTAAATGTTCGTTTAGCACGAGTTTCAACTGTCTTCATATCAGCTAATGACTCAATGATTTTTTTAACTCGTTCAAGAGCTTCACCAGATTCTCCAACATTGCTATGGATAATTAATGTAGCAACCTTTGGTTTACGCATCTTATTTTCTTTCCAATCCTTAAGATAGTCTTCTTTTGTTATGGCCATTAGTTTTCAGCTCCTTTAGATTCATTCCACCAGGGAGAATTTTTACCAATTACAAAAATATATTCAGGGGTTGTTTGAACTTCTTCACCATCTGATGTAACAATTGATACTGTAGAAGCACGAGGGCCAAATCGCCATTGAAATTCTTTAATTGAACCATGCTTACCTACATTTCTACCGTCAATTATAATTGCGTACATACCTTCTTTAAATGGAAAATGGTCTATGATTTTTTGTGATGGAAGTTCAATTATTATTGTATCTTTGGTGCTATATTTTTGCTCGATGCCTTCATCTTTTGGTAATCGAATATTTCTTCCATCGTGAAGATTTAATTGAGTATATCCACCTTTGAGAGTTTGTTTATTCATTATTTGACATGATTTAGTTTTTGTAGTTGATTTCTTGATTTCATAAGGCATTAAAACATGCAAATGATGAGGTAGAATACGATAGCTTTTGTCTAGATTTTCTATATGAACAATATCCATTAATCCGACTGGAAATTTTGGATTTGTTACAACTCGACCATCAATTGTTACTAATTTATTATTTAAAATAATCTTGGTTTCTCTTGCAGTTCCTGCTAAATTGAGTACATCCCTAAGTAGCATGCCTAAGGGAATACATTTTTCTCTATTATGTGGGCCGGGATCAGCTTTGTAGGCAAATTTATATTTTTTACGTTGCAAAATCCAATTTCTAGGTGTAGCGATCCTTTTTTGATGTTTTGAACCACCAGTTTTTGTCATTTCTTCACTTCCTTAGGTTTCCTCTTCAATTAATTCATCTTCTTTTAAAGGCAAACGCCTTTCAACAACAGCTTTTCGACGTTTATCTTTCATATTCTTTAAATTAATAATTTCACAATTACATGCACGAACTGGGAAATGCTGAGAAGACCCATCAGATTTTTCAAAAGTAATTCCTTCAACAGTTAATCGCATGGTTTTATAATTAACATTGGAAACTTCACCTTCAATACCTTTGAAGGATCCTTTTCTAATTCTAATTGTATCCCCTTTACGAACAACTAATTGATTTATTCCTTCTTTTTCAGCTAAAGATGGTGTTAGAGTTGCTGTTAATTTTTTCCTTCTTTGGTGTAATGATGCATTGAATTGTTGTTTTCGTTTCTTATTTGGTTGTTTTGTAATAGAACGATTCTTTTTCATTATAATCACTCCAAATTATACTATAGTGCTTGCAGCATGAGCCACTCTTGGCCATCTTTCAGCTGCCTCTTTAGCTACTGGTCCTCGAATTTCACTTCCACGAGGGCTTCCTTCAGGACTTGATATTACAGCAGCATTATCTTCAAATTGCACCCAAAGACCGCTTGGTCTTCGATATACTTTTCTTTGCCGAATTACTATTGCAGGGAGAACTTGTCGTCTCATTTGAGGTGTGCCTTTTTTCACTGATACAATTACCATATCACCAACAGATGCTGTTGGAAATCTGTTAAGACGACCTTTGAATCCTTTTACAGCAATAATTTCTATGACTTTGGCACCTGTATTATCAGCACAATTCAATCGTGTACCAACGCTTACACCTTTTGTAAGTCTTGGAAGAGAGATGCCTGTTACTTTTCTTCTTGCCATTAATTTCAGTCTCCTTAGAAATGATCTATGTTTGTTTGCCCTCCTCAGGACTTTCTTTAGCAATAATTACATAAGAAACAGTCTTACTTAGAGGTCTGCACTCCATAATTGTTACATTATCACCTTCACGTGCATCTATGCATGGAGGATTATGAGATGAAATGGTAGTATGACGTCGTTCATAACGTTTGTATTTCTTGACATAGAAGAGAAAATCTTTACGAACAACAACTGTTTTTTGCATTTTATGACTTATTACAGTACCATTGATAATCCTACCTCTTACACGTAGTGTACCATGGAATGGGCAATTGATATCATCACAAATTGTTTCTGGGTCTGAAACATCAACGCCTATATATCTGGACATATTTTACCACCTTTTACGAATAATATTTTTCAATCGATTTTCTGGTTTATCTTTTAATATTCGTCCCTCAATATCCACTTGCTCACCAGTTGGTAGAGTAAATCGAAATATGGAATCTTTCTTTGGAATTTTTACTCGATTTTTCTCTTTGGTTTGTTCCTGATTTTTCATTCTTTCAATAACAAACATGTTTTTGGTTTCATCAATCACAAGACCATTGAAGCCAATTATTTGCTTGTCTGTTGAATGAACAATTTCTACTTTCAAACCAATCAACTCATGTTGGTGTATATTTTTTGGACTTATAGGACTCAAAGTTCACCATTCTCTTTCATAACGGTTAATATTCGAGCTATTGTTTTCTTGATATCCTTTACTTTACTAGGCTTCTCAAGAGAACCGCCTGTTGCTACTCCTGCTCGTAAATGAGCAAGATCTTTTTGTAAACGTTTTAATTGCGATTTTCTTTGATCGGTAGTCATATACCGTATTTCACGCATTCTAAGAATTGGCAATTTACATGTCTCCTACTTTTTCTTTGTTTCTTTTTTAGCAGCAGTTGTTTTGCTTTTAGAAGAAGATTTACTTTTACTTTCAGCTTCTTTTTTAGGTTCTTTTTTCTTTGTTGTTGTACTTTTAGAAGTAGTGCTTTTCTTTGTAGTTGAGCTTTTAGAAGTAGTACTTTTCTTTGCTGGTGTTTCTTTCTTTGTAGCTGGTTTTTTAGCAGGTGTCTTTGTTTCTTCTTTCTTAGTAGGTTTAGCTTTAGGTTTTTCTGTAGTTTTTACTTCTTTTGGAGTTTCTTTAGCAGTTGGCTTTTTATCTTCTTTAGCTTTATCATCTGCTGGTTTAGCTTTTGGTTTTGGTTTTATTTTCTTTACATCAGGAGTTTTTTCTATTAAATCTGAAAGTTCTTCTACTTTCAAATCTAAATCTGTTTTCTTCGCAAGAGGTTCTTCTATATCTTCCTTGAGTTTTTTATCTACTTTCTCTTTAGGAGCTTTTTCTTCAGCTGGTTTTGCTTTTTCTGGAGTTATTTCTTTCTTCTCTTCTACTTCTTCTTCTATTATCTTTACTTCTTCATCTTCTTTATCTAAATTAACTGAAAGAACATTGATTTCATCTGGAAGAGCAAGATCTCCTCTCATTATATTAACAGTAATTCCAATTATACCAAGTTTCATAACTGCAATTGCATTTGCTGTTTGGACATATTTGGAACCAATTTCACCACTTTTAGCAACTAAACCCATTCTATAAGCTTCATGACGAGAACGTTTACTGGTAAGTTTACCAGAAATAATAATTTCACAACCTTTAGCTCCAGCATTAAGAACTCGACGAAGAACAGAATAAGCTGCTCGTCGACGGTGAACTCCTCTTTCAATGGCTGAAACTAAAGAATATGCCATTACTTTTGAGTTTAGCTCTGGATTTTCAACTTCTTTAACATCAATTTTTGGATCATCAAAACCATACTTAGCAATTAAATCGCTAGTGAGTGTTCGAATTGTTTTTCCTCTACGACCAATTACGACACCAGGTTTTGAAGCATGAATAATAATACGTTCACCTAAGGGTGTTTTGGCAATTTCAACTCCACCATAACCGGCTTGTGATAATTCCCTGGATAAATATTCATCAACTTCTGCTTGACGAACACCTTTTTTAATAAAATGATTTATAGCTGACAATTTTATACCTCTTCAATAGCTATTTCAATATGAGTAAGTTGATTATATTTTGGTGATGATGAACCTTGAGCTCTTGGGAAAAATCGTTTAATAACCATTCCTTTTTGAGAACAA
This sequence comes from Candidatus Gerdarchaeota archaeon, assembly GCA_016839405.1. The sequence goes on from JAEOUJ010000186.1 coordinate 4,824, forward strand.
GCATGAATTATTTTCATTCGTTCAACATCAAGGCCTTTAAATTCAGCATTATTTTCAGCATTCTCTAATACTTCAAGAATTTTCTTAGCGGCTTTAACTGGATAACGTCCTGCAGGCCATTTTGAAAGTTCTTTACGATGAGCAACATGTTTCTTATGACGTTTATAGGGAACAGCTTTACGCATAACCAAAACATCTTCTAAATACTCTTTTGCTTTATCAAGAAACATACCTTTGATTGTATTGCAAATCTCTCTAGCTGCCTTATGACTAATGTCAAGTTCTCGAGCACTAGCAATGGCAGTACGATCTGGATCTAATCCGAAAATCGAATATCCATATTGTGGCATGTGTTTTTCCTCATTTTTACTAATTATAGGACTAATCGTAAAGACGACTAACTATTTTTTTTCTGATTTTGTGGGGAACCCACGAATAGTTTAGATATAATCCAGAGAATCACTTAAATGATATTTCTGGAACCTCCAAGAGGCATGACTCCCCTTCTGCAACAGTGTGCAAGGTTGGAGCCCAATAATGCAAACGCTTAAAGAAATTCAGCGTTGCAGTATCTCAAAACTAACTAGAGGGGTTTAAAAATCTTATGTCTCTTTTCATGTATTAATTTAGAGAATAAATGTTAATATCACTAAATTAACTCCAATAATCATAATATTATAATGTTATAAATAATTTTAGAAAAAAACTACTTATTAAAGGGAAATGTTCAAATAATAGGGAACTAACTAATTTATAAATAGCGAGATTAAATGTCCCGAAGATAAATGCCTGCTATGCATTAAAAAGAGCCGGGGGTTTTTCTATGGCTAAAAGTATTAGTGACTTCATTGTGAAAAGAAAAGATGGTCTAAAGATATGTAAAATCTGCCAAAATATCATAGAAGACGAAGAGGACCATATGAAACGCAGACATCCAAAATATCTTCAATATCTAGAAAAGAGGGAAGAAAAAGAAGAAAGATATATGTGCTGTTACTGCGGATTATGGGTCAAAAACTGGCGAGAACATGTAAAAGACCAACATCCAGAAATTATAGCTGATGCTGCAAGAAGGGTTAAACCAGAACCTGAAGAAGAAGAATTTGAATTCACTTTCTAAATAAACCATCTTTGAAAAGAGAGTTAATCTCTCATTAATACCTCTATGAATTTATTAATTCAAATTATTATGAGGTTAAATTATTAAAAAAATAACAATCTGACAAAAACAGATTGTTTCTTTTTTATTTCATTGTTTTTGAATATTTACGTTCAATTGCTAGTGTTTGGTATTTAAATCCTTGTCCTTTGTAACCTACTTTTGAGAAGAATTCAACCCATTGTAACCTTAAAGTTTGGATGAATGAGAATAATCCTTCAAGAACTAGAATAACTAATCCACCAGCAATAATTGCACCGATATAATTGACTGGTCCTAGAAACCCTTCAATATGTGCTTCCTCTAATTCTGCAATAGTAAATCCTCCTGTTCTATCAACAAATTTAGAAAACAGAAATATATGGGAAAGTGCTCCATGTACTGCATTCATAGCAAATATTCGGGCATAACTTACAGTATGGGATAGTGTCGATAAGAGAATTTCCAGAAGTTCACCTATTCCATCAAGCCCATGTGTAAAGAGATATATAGTCATTATCAGCATTGGTGCAGCTAAAAGTCCTAAGAAAATCCATAAAGCTGGCACATTTTTTAATAATAATGATATTGGTTGACCCCCAATTGAGAATAAAGCTAGATTGAATGTTCCATAATTATCTGCACTAAACCATGTCATGAAATTTGTTCCAAAGGTAAATACAAGGATAAATAATCCCCAGTGGAAAATTGCCCACATTGCAGTTACTAGAATAGCTTCAGTGTAGTGTTTATGTTTTATGTTTTGTATAAATCGTAAAACATAACCAATTGTCATATGAATCATTCCTATAACTAATGATAATTCTAACATCAAAATAACTGTTGAAGCACCATTATAAAGATCGGGTGATTCGGGACTAAACCATATTGCTCCTGGTAAAGTTACAGCATCTTCTAAATTTCCACTAGCAGGTTTCCATAAAGCATAATGACTAGTAATCCCAAAGTAAGATCCAAATAGCACACCAAAAAACATAGCAGCTATTCCAGATACAATTATTAGCATATAGCCACCTTTAAAGTAATTCTTCAGCTCACCCATAAATGTTGAAGTATCAAGTTTCTTATTTCGCATTGTTAAACCCCAAATTCCTACTAGGGTAAATAAGAAACCATGCCCTACATCAGCGAACATAATTCCAAACATTATAGGGAAGAAGATTTGTAGTAGAAGAGCAGTATTATATTCATTATAACCGGGAACACCATAAGCTGATACTAAACCATCATATACACGAGCAAATTTAGGCACAGATGTTTTTGTTGGATATTCCGATTCTTCAAAAACTGGCTTACTAAATTCAACAATAGCGTTTTTCTCGGTTACACTTAGGACACTTTTTTCAAAATTTTTCATTTTTTTCTGGGGAACCCAACCCCAAAGAGAAACATTGCGTTTTGTAGCTCGCATCATATTTTGAATCTTGAGATAATTTTCTTCAATTTCCATTTGTTCTGCATAAGCTAAAATTTCTGATCCAAATTCTTCTATAATAGTTGAAGCTTCATTTTTTAAATCTTTAATTTTTGTTTCAAGTTCTTCAATTTTATTTTCACTTCTTTCAACAACCTTAAGAGGATCTCCTGTGATACGCTCAGGAATTGAATATTTTTCAAAACCATAAGCAATTAGTACACGATTGATCTCTTCATGATATCGTTCAAGAAAGCCTATTGCGAGGAAAGCATAATTCTTATCAGAACTTGTTTCTTTAAAGATATAATTGCCATCTGTAACAGCATCTAAATTCCATTTGAATCTTGGAACTCTTTTTGATTCCATACGTCCTACTATAACTTGAAAGTAAGGATTTTCATCATCCAAATCCTGAAAACTTATGCCAAATGGAATAAGATTTTTAGCAATTTCAATAACAGATTTATTTTTCTCTAATTCTTGCTCAGCTAAAATAATCCGATCCTCAAGTTGTCTTAATTTTGTAATAACATCAGCAGAAAGAGTAGCTGTGTTTTTCAAAACTATGCCAAGTTCACTTTCGTCGATTTTTACAGTTTTGGTTTTTGTAAGTTTATCTTTGATTTCAAAATGTTCAATAACTCTGTCAAAATCCTCTTTATACTTTCTGACTTTGTCACCATTTTCAAATGAGTTAATATCAAATGGTTTCTTTTGAACATCAATTATATCAATGTTTTCTGTTGTTGAAAGAAATCTTTGTAAATTACGAGAATAATCGATAGGAACAACAACTTTTACTGTTTTCATTCTATCAGGCAATAAACTCATATCTTCTACACCTGTACCAAGTCTCATTATTTTCAAGAGAACATAGATAAAAAACTTGTGTATACTTCATTATATTTTTTTTCTTTGTTAAAATTAAAACAGTCCATTAAAAAGAAAGAAAAATGAATTACCAAGGAAAATATTAATTGTTATTTTTCCTAAGATAATTCTTTAGATAATAGATTACCTAATATTCTTATACCTACTTCAATATCTTCTGTTGTGTTATAAGAGTATCCTAATCGCATTGTATTTGTTTTTGCTATCGAATTGTCCAACGTTTTGGATTCATTATTGTAACTCCAACCTTTAATTGGATAAAAAGCAGCTCCAGGAACAAACATAACATCATTTGGAATTCCTTTTTCCATTAGGAATTTTTTAGAATTAAATTCCTTAGCTGATTCATACCAAACAAAGAATCCCCCATTTGGTTTAGAATACTCTCCATCAGGAAATGTTTCTTTTATGCCTTCTAGCATAGCAATTGAACGTTCTTTATAGATTTTGAGACAATCAGGAAGAACTTTATCAATATACTTCTCATAATAAATAGCCATTAATTTTTGTAAGATTGTTGGTGAACACAAATCAAGATAGCCTTTATCTTTAAGCACTTCATTCTTTAGTGTTTCTGGTAAAACCGAATAACCCATACGTAAAACAGCTGCTTCTTTTGATGTAGTTCTTAAATAAGCTACTTGTGAATTATCACGATCTAAAGATTTAATTGGTTTAATTAGTTCACCAGAGAATTGAATTTCCTTATATGCTTGATCTTCTAAAATTAATATATCATACGATTTGGCAATGTCAAATAATGCTTTCCTACGAGACCATGGAAGAGTCGTTCCTTTAGGATTATCTGAATCAGGTACAACATAAATTATACTTGGTTTTTTACCGAATTTCTTTTCGCATAAAGGTATAGCTTCCTCAACATATTCTGGGATTAAACCATCAAGATCAGTTGGAATTGTTACTATTTCTCCGCCAATTTTAAAGGCAGGAGCTAAGAAACCTAGATAAGCAGGACTAGGAGTAAGTATAACATCTCCCGGATCTATGATTGTATCTAAAATAGCATACAATGCTTGTTGAGATCCTGTTGTTAAAATAACATCTTTCCAACCATTATCTTTATCCAAATTAATATCATCAACACGTCTAAGTCTTTCAGCAAGAACTCTTAAACAAAATTCTTGCCCACCTGTAGGTCCATAGTTCCATAACGAAATAGCTTTACCATGTTTCCCATCATTATAATCCTTCTTATTCTCCTCACCAATTTCAATAAGGATATCTGTTAATGTATCAATTGGTAAAGCACCAGGTAACCCTCCACCAAAATTGTATTTTGTTTTATACTCAAGTAAAGCCCTAATCTCAGATGGTGGAAGTAATTTAGTCCAAGCTGCGAAATCAAATCTCTCATTTTTAGTCATAACTAATCAACCTTAGCGTTGTACTCTTTATGTTTAGTATAATACAATGATTATAATGTTTCGGCAATTCGTTTTATAAATCGAAATCCATAAGATAATCCATTTGGCGATTAAAAAAATTGTTGATTGATTAGGATTATTGTTTTTACAATCAAAATAAATGAAAAAATAATCATAAGACGGCTATAAGCCGTCAAACCTTCCATCTTCTATGAAAGTAAAATATCCAAATTCAAAGAAATTATTCCTCGAATATTAGATATTTCCAGCTAATACAAACGCAATAACGAAACCATAAATAGCAATAGCTTCAATTAACGCAAGAAGTACTAACAATTTACCGAAAGATTCTGGTTTCTCAGTTATTGCAGCAGCAGCGGATGCTGCAGCAGTGCCTAAACCAATACCAGCCCCTGCACCAGCTAAACCTATTGCTAAACCAGCACCTATAGCAATTAAACCAGTAGCACTAGAAGTGTTATCTTCATTTGTAGATATAGGTCCAGTAACTGGCACTGAATTGCCTTCTATCGTTAAACCTTGATTTGAATTTATAGCTATAGCAACTCGAGCGACAGCAGCAAATCCTAAAGCAAGAACTGCAACTTGCATCATGATGAAGATTATTTTTTTGGATAATGATAGTTGAATAAGTGTTACCTCCTAGGGAGAATTTATTTTCTCAAACATCTTGATTTCTAATTACTTTTTAATCTTTACTAAGATTCTAAACTAAGACAATTTTGTCAAGAGTTTCATTTATAGACCTTTTATGAATTTTTCCTAAGATTATAGATCTCAAATTCCGAAGTTCAATTTCTTTTAAGAAAAAGAATGCTGGAAAAATTGAGATGTTAAAGCTAGATCCTTTGAAAATTGAATTTGTTTTATGTACTAAATATTGATCTGCAAATCTGTCAAAATTATCTAATGGTGGTTTTTCTTTCTCAATGTTATCAAGTAAGCGAATTGCTAATTCTCTGAATGGAGTTTGTTCTTTAATTATATTAAATGCTTCTTCTAAATCATTAGCTGCAATTAGTTTATCGCGTAATTCTGATCTTAAGGGGCAGAATTTGGTTGATATTAACCAATTCTTAACTATTACAGGTGAAATCTCAAAGGTTTTTGAACGTAAAATTACTTCTAGATTTTGAATGCCTATACGTGAACTAAATAGCAGTCTAGTTTTTGTTTTATCTTCACCAGTTAATTTTGTCATTTCTTTACATAGTTTCTTGTAAAAATATTGGTCAATTGCAATGATAATTGGATAGACGAGATTAAGATAATGATAATCTCCAATAGTAGCTTCCAACACATTCCTTAGATCTTCATCTTGAATTTTACTTATCATATCTTCTACATTTCGTGATTTGAATAATTCTTCAGTTTGTGCATTTTCTTCATCTGTTAAGCTAATTAACATACTCCATGCTTCATCATATTCATAAGCACCATGAAGAGCAGAAAGGATAGTTTTAACATTATTAAGAAAATACATCTTACTGTGAGTATCTATGAATCCTTTGGCACGCTTAGGAATAAATTTTCGATAGAGGTTATATTGATCTATAAAATGCTGTGTAAGACGACGATCTATTTCAATTAGATTGGGATATTTCTTAACCATTTCAACTCCTATGATATCATTGTATCGTGTGTTAGCCAACATTTGTCTTAAGTTATCAAAATCAGTTGCGCTAGCAAGCAAGTTATAGGTTCCAGCTGTAAAAAGCTCAGCTCTTTGAGCACGCATATGAACATTTAATGAACCATAATCTTGTGCATCTCTAATCATCGTCTTTAACTCTCGAGGATTGTTCTAAATTTATATAGATAAAATAGTTTCGAAAACTTTTATCTTTACAAGATAATTTGAAAACATTCTGTGATTTATAATTTTTTTTGAGTCTTCCAGTTTGAATTAGAATGATTATAGTCCTACTTTTTCATTGAATTGTGTTATTAAATCATCCAATTTTGCTGATATCTTATAAATTGTATTCCAATAATTTTTTTCATCATACCATTGTTTATTTAACTCTTCAATATTTTTCCCTTGTTGTTCAATCCAAGTGAAATATTTTAAATTGTGAATTCTTTGTTTATCTGTATATTTCAATTCAAGTATATTATCTGTTTTTATACTTGCTAGGGATCGATGATAATCTACTGCTGCGTTTATTTCTTCATAATTTCCATGTTTTTTATTTAGATCTTTTAATCTTGATTGATACATATCCATAGAATCAGTAAAAATAGTTAGCAAAACATCATTTCTTGTTAATTCAAAATATTTAGCAAATTTTATTGTCATTAATAAATTAGCAATACTTGATATACCTAACAAATATAATTGGGAGATTATTTTGCTATGAACACCCATTCTCTCAAGATAATTATGACCTGCTGTTTCATTAAATAATCGCATAACATTAATACAATCTTTATCATCAATAGCAATTACAAGATCTGTTTGTTTTACATTATGAATCCAAGGGATGTGTTTATCACCAATTCCTTCAATTCTATGATAACCATAACCATTTAATAACATAGTTGGACATTGTAAAGATTCACCAGCAGCAGTTTTTGCGCTTGGGTATATTTTCTTAAGATAATCAGCAGAACCTAATGTTCCTGCTGAACCAGTCGTTAAACAAATTCCACTATAACATGCTTTTCCAAGTTCATGATCTAAAATATTTTTCAAAGCAGAACCTGTTACCTCATGATGCCAGAGGTGATTTCCGAATTCATCAAATTGATTAAAAACAACAATATTATCCCCTCTTTTTTGTTTTAATTCCTTACATTTATCAAAAATTTCTTTAACATTGCTTTCACCTCCAGGAGTCTTAATAATTTCACCTGCTACTGTTTTTAACCAATCAAATCGTTCTTGAGACATTTCTTCAGGTAAAATTGCTAAAGAATTACATGATAATAATGTAGCATCATAAGCTCCTCCACGACAATAATTACCAGTAGAAGGCCAAACAGCAGTTTGCTTTGTTGGATCAAATTGACCAGTTATTAATTTTGGAACCAAACAACCGAAAGTAGCACCAACCTTATGAGAACCTGTTGGCATCCATTTACCAATAAGAGCAATTATTCTAGCTTCAACACCAGTTATTTCGTAAGGTAGTTCAATATAATTTGGTAGAGTTTGAAATTTTCCACCTATTGATTTTGGTTCATTTTTCCATGTAATTCTAAAAAGATTCCTTGGATGAATTTCCCATAAACCTAAAGATGAAAGATCAGCTTTGATTTTTTTAGGCAAATTTTTTGGATTTTTCATTTGCTCAAATGTAGGGATTATTATATTTCTTTCACGTGCTCTTTGAATTGTTTTTTTGAGCAC
>JAEOUJ010000187.1 GCA_016839405.1 Candidatus Gerdarchaeota archaeon
CTTCTTGGAAGTTTTCCGGGCTAAGCTACCGCGACAACCCTTGTGCTTATCAGAGGTTTTCTCGCGACACCTAGTTCTTTTTTTGCTTTTTTTTCTTTATAAAATCTTTCGGTAGACTTGTGTTATTTATTTCCCTTTCTTTTTTTATATTCTATTTAGCAATTTTTCTTTATATTTCTAAATAAGATTTAAATTTTCAATAACAATTACCATTATAGATTTTAGTTGTTAACATTTGGATTTTTTGTAGATTACCATTAAAAGAATCTTTGTGTCTATAACGAAGAAAAATCCTATGTTGATAATTAAATTGGAGGGAACAAAATGAATAAGAAGAAAACAATTTTACTTATTTTTTCTCTAATTATCTTTCCAATATTAACTGTTAATTATTATCAAATTACATTTAGCCAACCTAAAGAAATGATTATTGAAATTGACTATAATGTAAATAATCCTATTACTACCCCTGATATTGGATCTTTTTTTTCTTTGGTTTTAAAATCAACTTATGGTTTTGAAGACTATGCTTACTATATGAAACAACAATTAAAAGATATTGGAATTGATGTTGATGTAGAAATACAAGATTGGTTGACATTTCTTGATACTATATTATTAACTAGTGATTTTGATTTGACGACTATTAGTTTTAGTGGTGGAGATAATAATGATCCTGGATATTTACCTAATGCTGCTTATACTGAAAATGCTTCTTTAAATATCTGGGGTTACAATGACTCTATGGATTGGAATACCTCATTAGGAATGGGCTTAAATGAATGGTATTTAAAACAAGGATTGCTAATGATGCCACCAAATTCACAGGAGAGAATTGAACATTACTGGGAATGGCAACAATACTTTATGGATGAACTTCTAATGTTATTACCACTCTTTTCAAGACCATTATTTTCAGCTAATTGGGATAATCTTATAGGATATAATTATTCTAAAAGTGATATCTTACAAAATTGGGGCCATTTGTCATGGAATGGTCTCCATATTGGTCAAGAGAGTACAAATGAATTTGTTATCCGACGAAATAATAATTGGTTTGAATTGAATCCATTATTTCAAGGTGATTCAAATTCTAAATTTATTATTGATTTTTGTTTGGATAAACTTATCTATAAAGATCAAGATCACACATTTTGGCCACATCTTGCAAATAGTTGGAACTTTATTAATGATACCACTCTTGATATCACTTTAAGGGATGATGTTCAATGGATGGATTATGGTGGTTTTACAAATGAATTTCTAGACGTAAAAGATCTTTTTTTTACGCTTTTTTGCTTTGCAAATCTATCTGTTGATATTTCTGATTTTATGTGGATAAAGGATATGGAAATCATTGATGATATGACTTTACGAATTTACATTGATGGTGATATTGTTACACCTGAAAATGATGTTCATACGGATTGTCTAGAAGATTTAAATGTAAATATCCTTCCTGAGCATTTCTTAAATCAAACACAATTGATTGATGGAATAACTCCTGATATAACTCATGCTTCCTGGACTGATTATTCAACTAATTGTTGGGGTACTGGACTCTTTAAAATAGATTCATTTATTGAAGATGATGAAACAAATTTAACTGTAAGACCAAATTGTTGGCTATTAGATCCTTTAGTTGATAAATCTAATATGGATTTTATCAATCGTTTTGGTGATTTTACGGGAGGATTATCTCAGATCCGAATTAGAGTTATTGAAAATTCATATACAACGTTTTCTGAATTTGAAACAGGAAAAATAGACTTTTTAGAAGTAACAGATATGGATAGAATACATTACTATGAACAAAATGTAAATTTTGATGTCCAAACGAAAAAAGATGATTACTTTAATTTCTATGGTTTTAATGTAAGAGAAAGTAGAGGAACTCCGTTACAAAGTATGGATCCTTGTCCTTTAATGCCAACAATAACAAAAGGATTAGCTATCAGAAAAGCAATTTCCTATGTTATAAACCAAACTGAAATGAACCATATATTCCTCGATAATACATATTATATTAATTATTGTCCCAATTTTGATACATATGGCAACTGGAGTTATAAGGATATAATCAAATATGACTATAATCTAACTAAAGCGAAAGAATATATGATGTATGCTGGATTTGATTGTGGTCTAGATTCGGATTCCGATGGTTTAACTGATTACGTAGAATTAAGCACAACAAATACTGATAGGTTTAACAGTGATACTGACTCAGATTTAATGCCTGACAGTTGGGAAGTTAATAATGGATTGGATCCATTGGTAGATAATGCTGATTATGATGAAGATTCTGATGATTTAACTAATTTAGAAGAATATACTTATAACACTGATCCAAATGATAGTGATACTGATAATGATTTTATGGATGATAATTGGGAAGTAAAATACAATTTAAATCCTTTAATTGACGATGCATTAGAAGATCAAGATAACGACTATCTAACCAATTTGATGGAATATCTTGTAGGAACAATACCTATAGATGCAGATACTGATAAAGATCTCTTATTTGATGGATGTGAAGTTAACGGTATTTATAGTCCATCAAATCCTGGAGCTGATATAGATGGTTATGTATTTACAAATCCACTACAAGCAGATAGCGATTCTGATGGTTACATTGATAGTGTTGAGCTTTATTCAGATTCAGATCCAAATGATCTGAATAGCTATCCAATGCCAGAAATTATTACAATTACTCCTCCTACTGAAACAATCAC
>JAEOUJ010000188.1 GCA_016839405.1 Candidatus Gerdarchaeota archaeon
AAATCTACTGATGGTTATGGAATGGTTCATCTTGGTTGGTACTGGCAAGAAAATTATAATTTCCAAGGTGGTATCAATGAGTTTGGTCTTTGTTATGACTCTACAGGCATCCCAGAATTACCTTTAAATCCTCATCCTGAAAAACCATTCAATTATATTAATGATCCTCTTTTTCTAAGTATTTTGTGGAATTGTCGTAATGTATCCGAAGCTGTAGCATTCATTAATGATTATAATTTTGGTGACCGCATGTGGTATCAACTATTTCTCGCTGATGCTACTGGTGAAGCTGTAGTCGTAAGTCCAAATTATGATGGAGAGCTTAATTTCACTTATAAAGGAACAACAGACAGCTATTTAGCTCAAACAAATTTCAATCGAATCCATAATGAAAGTAATAATGGAGGATTCCCCTGTCCAAGATATACAACTGCATGCTCTATGCTTGGCAATATGCTTAATCAAAGTTCTATCACTTATGAAGATTCTTTATCTGTAATGGAAGCAGTTCGAATAAAATTTCCAGACTATACAGCCTATACCAATGTCTTTGATTTGCAAAGAAACTTGCTATATTTGGTTTATGCTTCTCAATTTGATGAAGTTGTAACATTAAACATGACTTATGAATTATCACTACCAATGCATGAGTACTTTCTTTGTGACCTTTTTTCTGACGATACGAATGTAAAAGCAATGGAATTAGTCCAGTGGATGAAAATTAGGTTTCGATTATTACAAGTTGGTGTGGTTTCAGCAATTGCAGTAATTGTTTTCTTGCTTATCTTTGTTCCTGTAATGCTCGTTCGTAAATTTAGGAAGAGACGAAGAGAAAATTCCAGCAAATCATAACTAATTTGTATTATTCTTTTTCCCCTACTGATCACGTGTATTCATCGCACTAAACACACCAATTTTTTTTAATTTATACTTAGCGTGTGAGTTCATATGATGGAATGATTTTAAATTAATTAGATTATTGATGTTGAATTAATGCTATTCGGACTCCATTTGAATCCTCTAAAAAGGCTAGAAATCCGATAGTTATTGGTGTAGGTTCCATAGTGATTTTAGCACCTTTTAATTTGAGTTCTTTCACTGTGGTGTTTATGTCTTCAACATCCATTCCTATAGAATAAAAACCAGTTTCATATTGAGTATTTCTTATGAGTTCTATTAAAGCATCCCCTTCCCCTTTTAATAATGTGATTGTTACCCCAGGCAGGGGATTGTGTTGACTTTCTATTTCAAATCCCATAACTTCAGTGTAAAATTTAATTGACTCATCCATATCCTCGACAATAATTGTAGCATATTTAATTTTCATATTTTATCACCAATAAACATTGATTAACCAAGTAAAATTCTTCATTTATTTTATTCCTTTTGCACTATGTAATCTATTGTAATACTTTGGCATTGTTTATCATTATCAATGTAATCAAAGCTTGTTTTTCCTTTGTGAAGTAGTTTTAATCCAGAAAAGTGTTCATCCGCTTCATCAATATTATAAAAGGAATGAAAGGTATCTTCAAATCCATGTTTACCTGCTTGAGAGAGATCTAGTATTTCATTATCGCCAATATCCTTTCCCTCTTTCATGAAAGCTGAATCAGTTGATTGAAAATTAATGTACAGTAAACCACCTTTCTTTAACACTCGAAGCATTTCTTTGACAGCTTTTTTAGTACCTGTTTTCGTAAGATGCTCAATCGAGTTATAAGAATATACAAAACTAAATGACTCATCTTCATATGGCAATTCTCGAATATCTGCTTTAATTATTTTATAATCAAGATTATTTTCTTTTGCATATTTTTGTGCTCTCTCTATCTGAGTCTCAGAAATTTCCACTCCATGTGCTTCATATCCTTGTTCACTAAAAACTGCTATATTAGGTTCGGATCCACCAGCACCACAATCCAATATCTTTTTTTCGAAATCACTTTTTTCAGTGAATTCAAAAAATCTCTCAATTTCCTGTGGGATGTTAAAAGTTACCATAATCTCTCAATCCGGTTAAATATTTTTAAGCTATTTTTTTACTCTAGAAAATGAGGATTATCCAGTGGTTGTAATAAAATCTGATAGTTAATTATTGTTTTACATTATTAGTGTGTTCACATGGCATCGAGCACACCACTTCTTCTTTTGTTGTAAATGCGTTAAATTAGTTATTCTACCCACATAGACCATTCATATTCTTTAGCTAATGTAAATTTTATCGAGTCAAAGAGCTGATGACCAACATTTGAATTAGCCATCATTGCTACTCCATTACCAGTTTTTGGATTTGCATAGAAGATACTTGAAGAGCCTGGTTCTCCTCCACCTCGATGCCCAAAAAAGAAATTGTTCCCATCTTCAAATAGGAAAAGTCCTAGCCCTTGTCCATGACACCCATAGAAATGTATTGGATCTAATTTATAATGTTTTGATATCATTTCTTTTGTCATAGTGGATGATAGTATTTTGTTTGATTTACCTTTGTAAGTTTTCATTAATTCAATAGCGAACAATGTTATATCATACGGTGTAGTTATTAACCCACCACAACCAAACATTACCGGAGATAAACCTACATGAGGTTCAAAAACTATGCCATCTTTATTATGTGGATGAATCATTTGTTTTTGCAAATCATCTGAAGGATATTCGAAATAACTATTCACCATTCCTAAAGGTTCAAATAGTATTTCTTTTGCTACTTCCCCAAGCTTTTTTCCAGTTACATCGTGTATCAATTTTTCAATTATTATGAAACCAAAATTTGAGTAAGAATGTTTTGTTCCTGGAATAAATTCTACTTCAACAGGTTTATTTTTTGCAGGTGGTTCACCATTTAGAACTTGATTTAATGTTGGCACTGATCCCTCTTCCCAACCAAATCTACTAAAGGGAAGGTTAATTCCTGAAGTGTGTGTTAAAATATGTCTAAGAGTTATTGCCTTTTCTTTTGTGAAATCACTATCTGGTATCTTCCATCCTTTAAGCTTCTTATTAATTGGTTCATCTAGATTCAATATTTTCTTTTCAACAAGATGCAATGCTAATGTAGCTACTAAAACTTTTGAAATAGAGGCTGCTTGAAAAATTGTGTCAATAGTTATTTTTTCACTTGTATTGGTATTTTTTACCCCATAACTTTTTACCCATTCTACTTTATAATCATTGATTACTGAAATGCATAAACCTGGTACATGAAATTCAACCATTCTTTCAGCTATAGTTTTTTTCTCATTAACAATAGGATAAGCTAACCCTACTGCATTATGCCCTAACTCATTATTTTCAGGAGTATGATAATTAACTCCCACTAAAGAATTCTCTATATTTTCTATTTTTTCAATTATTTCCTCTTTATTACTTCTAAATATCTTTAAGGTTGATTTATTCATCTTTTATTCTCCAAATAACTCTCAAAAATTATATAAGTTAAAATTATTTGTTGTTTTCCTTAATAAATAATAAGAATAATCTAAGTTAAAATTTGTATAGAACAATAAATTCAATTCCTTTAGCTACGAATTCAATTCACGCAAGGCTCACCAGTAATCCTATCCACACTATCTACTCATCTTTGCTATATATATTGAAACGCACACTAATATCCAAAACAATAAATAGAATTCAAATAAGAGATTCATAAATGTTTAAATCTCTACAAAGATAAGAGATTCTATATTGGAGTTATTTAAATCATTTTTTCAAGAGGGCAAAATAATTATGGCTAGAAAATTTAAAATTACTGTTATTAAGAAATTTAGTCCAGAGGATGTGTTTGGAAAAGAAGGTTTCCAATTTAAAAGTGGAGAGAAAGATAAAATCTGTAATTTATTCGAAGAAGGTCAAGAATTCACCTTTGAAGGTGTGAAAAAACCTGAAGGCTTTCCATGTGAATGGGCGTGGAATGATCTCTTTAATGATATTATGTGT
>JAEOUJ010000189.1 GCA_016839405.1 Candidatus Gerdarchaeota archaeon
AATAAAACCTATTTTGCTTCCAACTTTCCGATCAATAAACATCCAGAAAAGAACCCCAAATATTGAAACGATAAACGCAACAGCTAAAGGAATACTAACAGCTAAGCTACCGAAAAATAGCATAACAGGATCAGCTGGATCTACGACAAATTCTACATAAATTGGCATTATAGTCGGTATCAATCCAAACACGAACCAATTCATTGTAGAACATAAAGCAAAAATAACAAATTTCTTGTTTGTTAGGCTTTCTCTCATTGCTTTGAAAATTGGCATTCTTTCTTTCTTCTCTAGTTCTTCATATGGCTTTTCTTTAGCCCCCCAAATAACATTGATTAATATGGTTACAAGTATAATTGCCCCAAATATTATTCCTGTTAACTTAAAATCCCAAGTATAACCAGCATAATCAAGTTGTGGATCTGCGGGTGTCATATCTTCAATAAGAAAAGTTGGTAAAATAAATGAAGTAAGTAAAGCAATAACCATAACGATTCTTTGAACAGCTCCAACTTCTTCTCGAGCCTTATTTGTTCTAAAAATCTCTGGGTAAAGAGCAGTGCGGCTTACAGAAAAAGCTGTATAAATGGTATCAAATAAACAAATGATGAACAAGAAATAAACAACAATCCAAGGTCCACCACCTAATTGATAATTATTAGGAGGAGTAAATAAGAAGAACATAATAAGTGCTAATGGTAAAGCTGAAACTATCATCCAAGGGCGTCTTCTACCACCAAAAAGCTTCTTCGTTCTAGTTCTATCTGATAATGAACCTAATAAAGGATCATTGATTGCATTATAAATAGACCATATAATAAAAACAATTGTGATATATTGAACAGGAACTTGAACAATAGCATAATAAAAAGTAAAAATTAAAAAAGTGAAACCTTGATAAGCAATCTGATCTGCCACAATACCAATACTATAAGCTAGATTTTTACCAAAAGGAACTTCTAATTTTTTCATAATAGAGTGCTTTTGTCTTAATTTAATAAAAAGTTTATGCGGCTATTCTTAAATGAAAATTTTCTATCAAGTAAAAAAAGTATTATAAAAATCAGACACACACTTTGAACTCTCATTATATGACTATTACATCTATAAGCTATGAAAAATCAAATCTGTCTTTGTGTGTAATTAGGAGATTAAAATTAGACGTGGGCAAAGAAAACCTCGTCATAAGGAAAGGGATTTATTTTATAGAAGGAATTCATTTGGTTTTTTTGATTTTATCCATAATTTCCGTTGGTATATGAATAGCAAATCGACAAAACTCACCACCCATGATTACAGAGTCAAGTAATTCTACATCTACAGGATGCTCGAACATCGCTTCCCAGAAATTTTTCATGTATCCACCGCTACAATTACAGAATATCGGATTAATAGGTTGTTCTTCTTCCAATAAAGCTTCCCGGATAAGCGGATTGTGGCACACATAATAGTTTCTTTTCTTTTTGTCTTTTTCATTTAAGGCATGTTTCGTCATATAAGGTATTTTATACATAAGAATTTTATTTCCTTCTCTTATTCCTGCACTAATTTTCTGATCCTTTTTAACAAACTCCAAGACTTGTTCATCAACTGGCTGGGTAAAAAAGAGACTATTTTCCTGATAATGTTTAGTTAAAATTTCGTATAATGATTGATGTTTATCTTTCAAAAAATTATCAATATTTTGAATTTTATCATACTTCTTTTTGGGATTTTTGTATGATTCTGTATATTTATCTCGTAAGCCAATTTTAAAGAAATTAACACTTTCTTCTGGACCAAATTTTTCAATAAAACGTGAAACTAGGGGGTTAATAAATGCAGGTTTCTTTTTTGGATGAATGCCAAGAGGGGGAAGAGAAATTTCACCAAAAATCTCATCTCTAACATCAACTCCATATTTTTCAATTATTTGTTTCTCAAAATTCGGAAACATTTCCCAACCATCAATTGATTCCATAGCTGCAATAATTAGGTTCTTATTATTTACATAATAACCAAAATAGAGAAGATAAACATAATTATTGTAAGTGTTCTCTCTTTGTTCAATTAAAAGCTCGGAAAAATTATAAAAATCATCATTACTTACTGATTCAAGTAATATTCCTTTACTTTCTAAAAACGCACTAAATTTTTCAATTAAAATTATAGCTTTAGAAATTTCTTCAGAATCTAAGTTCTTTTTTTCTAAATAGGTTTTATATTTATCTAAACTCATTTACA
>JAEOUJ010000190.1 GCA_016839405.1 Candidatus Gerdarchaeota archaeon
AGAACTTGTAACCTCAAATGTAACTACTGTGGTGAAGATGCTACTTTTAAGTATCTTCCTATTGATATTGCCTATCATATAAAATCACTAGAAGATTTCATAAAAAAAGATAATTCAGAAATTACTATACAATTTTATGGTGGAGAACCTCTTCTACGCATCTCATTAATGCAAATGATAATGGATTCAATTGAAAATGTTAAACATTGGTCAGTTCAAACAAATGCTATCAATCTTCATAAATTGCCAAAAGATTATTTAAGCAAATTCAGTGCAATATTAGTTTCTATAGATGGACGTATAGATGTTACAGATTATAATAGAGGAGAAGGTGTTTATAATAAAATAATTAAAAATTGCATTTTAACAAGAGAGAGAGGTTTTAAAGGTGATTTAATTGCTCGTATGACTATTTCTGAAAATTCGGATATTTTTGAAGATGTTAAACATTTATCAATGTTGGAAGGACCAATTTTTGATCATATACATTGGCAATTAGATACGCAATGGGATGATTCACCAAATACCCGTTGGTCAGATTTTTCAAAATGGATTGATTATTCATACAATCCAGGAATTAAAAAACTAATTAAATGGTGGGTAGATAAAATGAGTTCTGGTCAATTTGTTGGTTTGGTTCCTTTTATATCAATAATGCAATCGATTCTTTTTGATGTTCCGAGTAACCTTAGATGTGGTGCAGGTATAGATTCTTTTGCTATTAATCCAGATGGTTCAATATCAGTATGCCCAATATCACCTGAATTTGAATTCTCTCTAGTAGGTCATATATCTAAATGTAAACCATCAACCATTAAAAATTCTATGAAAGTGAAACAACCTTGTCCTGATTGCACAGATTTCAAAATATGTGGAGGTCGTTGTTTATTTACTAATCAAACAAAATTATGGGGTGATGATTTATTTGGCAAAGTTTGTGGATCCGTTAAAAACATGATTATAGAATTACAGCACCAGAAAGAAGCAATTCAAGAGTTAATAGAAGATAAAATTATCTTTAAGGAGAATTTTGATTATCCCAAATATAACAATGGTTGTGAAATTATTCCTTGAATATGATTCTAAATTACCTATTAATTATTTCTTTAGCCCATTTCTTTATTTTTTCTTGATCCTTCTCTTTTCCCTTTATTAAAGGTTGACTAAAATCAATTTCACCAAGGATTTCATTTCCAGCTAATTTTCCCTTCATAGCTTTGAATGTTCTACCTTTCCTACTCATTCTTGAGCAAAAGAGACCTATCTTTTTATTTTTTAATTTATATTTGGATAGAAAAGATCTCATTGTAGGAGTATATGATAAAGACCAAGTGGGTGTTCCAAGAAATATTATATCATAATCATCTGGATTAATTTCAATAGGTTGTAGCTTAGGTTTAATCCCAAAAACTACTTGAGCTCCTCCAATAGGATATTTAAAAAATCCTTTAGTTTTAATCTCTTTTTTGGGTTTTAATTCAAGTATATCTGCATTAATTTCTTTAGCAATGGTTTTTGCAAGGAATTTAGTATTTCCCTCAAATGAATAAAATACAACCAATTTTTTCAAACTAATCATCCTTCAATTTAAATGAGTTTTTAATTAAATATTGTTTCTTCTATTTTTGTAATTTTATTGACTATCATTAATTTCCTGTAATATTTTTTTTGCCAGTTGAATTCTTTCATCTTTTGTTTGTAATGAGATATTGGTACATGTTACATCAATACCTAATTTTTCGATTTTATTTGTTAAATTTTCATCAAATTCGCTTATATAAATCGTATCAAGAAATTTCCTATAAAAATGAGCTATACCATAAGCGTTAGGTATTATATTTAATTCTTTCATTAATTTAACAGCAGGACCACTAAATGCTTGATTTTTAGCAATTGGCGATATAGCTATAATTTTTGCTTTTGTTTTTATTAGTGAATTAGAAAATTGTTTTATAGCAAGCATGGGACCTATACTAGTTATTGGATTACTCGGTCCAATAATAATCCCACTAGAATTCATTAGTCCTGTTTTTACTTCTGGTGTTATATTTGCTTTTTTACTTCCCTCATATATTACTGACTTAATTATTGCTTTTTCTTTATATTTTACAGTATATTCTTGAAAGGTTAGATATTCATTAGAAATGGTAATCATTTTTGTGCGTACTTTATCATTTGAGAATGGTAGAATTTTTGCTTTAATTTTTAGTCGTTTACAAATTTCAAATGAGGTTTCTGTATAGGATTTACCTGAAATTAATAATTTATTTCTAAGGAGATGAAGTGCTAAATCTTTATCCCCTAATTGAAACCAAGTCTCCTCACCAAGTTGAGACAATTGATTGAGATTATTGAAATACTCTTCTTTAACACCCCAAAATTTCTCTAAATCTAATTGTTCAGAAAAAAGATATATTAATGTATCAATATCAGGTGAAACCAATAATCCATAAAATTCTTCATCATCGCCAATATTACCAATTACAATCAGTCTTTCAGTAGATATAATTTCTTTAAAACCAAGCAAAAGCTTAGGTGTACCTGTACCACCAGATAAAAAAGTTAAGTTGTCTTTATTACTCATTATATTAACCAACTAAATTTGGTTTATGTGAATCAATCTCAATAATTATTAATTAGATGGAATTTAAAATTGATTATCCTAAATTAATTTGTTATTTCGGTGAAATTTTTGAGTAAAGAAAGAAACAACAGCTTACATACAGAGCAAAATGAATCTTTCAAAGATAGTGATGAATCAATTCAAAAAGAACTTGAATTACATGAAATTATATCAGCTAAGAAACAAAAAGAAGGAACATTTGGAACTATAATTAAAGGATTATTTAAGTGGTCTACAATTCAATTATTATTAGCTCATCATCCAGATTGTGAAACCTTTGAATCACATGTTTTTAAAATTGGCAAATTAAGACTCTGTAGAGGTTGTACTTTAAGTTATCCCCCTGCATATGCACTACTCTTAATCTTTATTTTTTGGCAAGCTGCTCAGGATTTCTTTTTATCAAAAGCATTATGGATTCATAATTTATTATGGTTTACTATAGGCTTTGTAATGCTTATAATAATTACTTATTTTACACGGAGATTTTCTAAAATTATAAATGATTTATACAAAGTGATTCGAGGATCTTTATTTGGTTTTTTATTTATTGTAGTCATAGGAGAAGTTAGAACTCCAAATTGGTATTTATCAATTATAGCTGGTGTAATTATTCTTGGTGGTTTATTTTATCTAAGTTTTAGGCGAGGAAAGGAAATGGAAAAAACATGTAATGAGTGTGAATGGGAAGCTCAATTTCATGTTTGCCCTGGTTGGAAAAATCTATCAGATACATTTGACCTAGCTCCTCAACCTCACCCTATAGATGAAAGTGGAACACAAATGAATTATAAAACAAATGAAGCAGAGGATGTTAATATTTCAGTTGTGGAAAAATAAATTAGATTATTTATCCTTTCCAGTTCGAAGAGCCCACTCCAATAATTCGCGATTTTTTAATTCTTTTGCATATATGCCTTCTTTAATTAACAAATCATTAATTGAATTATTGTTTGAGTTTTCTGATTTTATTCTTACATCCCAAAGGGCATTTCTTAATTCTTCATTACTCATTTTTCGAGCTTTTTTTGCTAATTTTTTTTCAAAGCTTTTCTTTGAATTAGAAGTGTTATTCAAATCCATAGTTTTTCTTTCCTTTTCATTAATAATAAATAAAGATGAATTTCTTTAAATAACTTCTTTTTCAGTAAATTGGAATAACTCAATATAAACACAATAATTATCAAAAAAATAATTAATAAATAGCTAAATTAATTTAAAAAAATAAAAATAATAAGAAAATAATTTATGAAAAAATCGATTTTATAGAAATAACGCCTTTTTATTTGGTGACAAAACTTTTTTAAATCAGTAAATAAAATACATAGTTTAGCATCTAAACCATATTGGTTTAGAGCGTGATTCGGAAGGAATCAAAAAAACCAAAATTTAGGTTGAACCGAGAATTTTTGGTGATCAACTTATGAAAGTGAACAAAATTAAATCAACCATTCTCCTTGGTGTTATAGTTAGTTTATTTGTCGCAAGTGCTATTGCAACACAGCCACAAACAAGTGATGCAGTAGATCCCTTCTTTACATTAGTCTTTAAGACAGTAACAAGCGACCCATATCCTGACTATGGTGCTTTCTTGAAGCAACACTTAGGACGAATTGGAATAAACGTTGATGTTGTTATTCAAGACTGGGGTGCATTCCTTGATACCCTTTTAGTCTTCTGGGATTTCGACATTTGTTGTATCGGTTTCTCAGGCGGTGGAGTAGATCCATTTAGTTTACCACAATCTGCTTTTACAGAAAATGGATCCCTTAACTGCTTTGGTTATAATACAGACATGGACTATGATGAAGATTTAGGAACCGGTTTGAACGAATGGTATATCCGACAAGGCAATCTTATTATGCCACCAGATTCAGAAGAGCGTGTACAACACTGCTGGGACTGGGAACAATACCTTATGGACAAAATAGTCCCAATGGCCCCACTATTCTCACCAGTAGGATATGTAGCTACCTGGGATAACTTAGTAGGATATAACTACTCAGATGGATTATACCAATCCTGGGGTAAAATGAGCTGGGATGGAACTCATCCTGGACAAATTGCTACAAATGAAATTGTTGGTGCAGATTTAGCTTGGAGTGAATTGAACCCATTCTTCTATTCAGATGGGCCTTCAGGAACAATTATTGGCTTAACTTTAGATAACGTAATCTGGTATGATGCTGACCTTAGCGTCTGGCCACATGTAGCTGAAAGTTGGACTTTCGTAGATGATGTAACAGTTGATGTTACATTACGTGATGGTATCAAATGGATGGATTATGGAGGATTTACCAACCAATATGTTGATGTTGATGATCTTTACTTTACAATATATTGTTGGATGGAAATTTCTGTCAGATCTGGTGATTGGTACTATATAACAGGTATGGAAAAACGCGATGATATGACTCTTAGAATTCATATTGATGGTGATGATACAACTCCAGAAGCTGACCCATATGCACAAGTCATTCCTGACTTAAGCACCTGGATTGTTCCAGAACATTGGTTAAACCAAACACAAGAAGCTGATGGTGTTACTCCAGATATTACTGATGCTTCCTGGACTGATTATTCAACCACTGTTTGGGGTAGTGACCTCTTTAGAATCACTTCTTTCACAGAAGGTGTTGAAACAGTCTTAGAAACAAAAACTGATTGCTGGTTAACTGATCCTCTTGTTGATAAATCCAATATGAATTTCTTGGAACGATTTGGTGATTACTCAGGTGGATTAGATACCTATGTACAAAGAATCATTGTTGACCAACAAACTCGATTCTTAGAGTTTGAAGCAGGTAAACTCGATCTTGTTGGTTTAGGTAACTTCCAAGACAAGAAGAACGATTACCTAGCAGATCCAACCAAAGATGTCCAATCCGATCTTGCTTACTTCTACAATTGGTTTGGTTTCAACATGAGACCCGCAAGAACATACATTGGTGATACAACTCCAACAGAACTTGATCCAACCATGACCAAAGGTGTTGCAGTCAGAAAAGCTATTGCTTACGCTCTTGACAGAGTTGAAATTAATGATGTTTTACACAATAGTGAAAACTTCATTTGTGACTGGCCAATTTATCCAAAACTTGGTATTTGGAATAATCCAAACATCATTCGTTACAACCACGACCTTGACAAAGCAAGAGAGTACATGACCAGAGCCGGATACGACTTAGGTTGGGTTCCAACAGCTCCTGGTTTCACCTTGATTATTACAATAAGTTCCTTGATGGCTGTTGCTACTGTTGCAGCAATCATCGTTAAAAGAAAGAAGTAATAACAATGTTACAAGCAGTAGGATAAAACCTACTGCAATAATCTCTTTTTTTTCTATCTAAATCTTTATTTGATATAAGTTATGCTTTTTTTATAGTTCAAGAAAGATTTAAAATATAGTAGTAAATTCACAAAAACTACAAAGCTATTATCTGCCCCGATGGTGTAGTTCGGCCAATCATTGCAGCCTTTCGAGTTGCAGACTCGGGTTCAAATCCCGGTCGGGGCACCATTAATATTTAACCAGAATCTTTTTTTATAATTTTTAATTAATCTTCACGGTGTATTTGTTTGTCTAAAATGGAAGTCTTCAAATTAAAATTTAAAATCGATGGTATTGGTGAAGCAGATGGTGAATTATATAGAATAAAAGCTCCACATACAGCTGAAAATATTTACTATTCTCTTCCAATATCAGGTAGAGTTCGAATACAGGATAATGCTTTTGCTTATTTTCTGGTTGACTTTCAAGTAAAACCCGAACACCCAACACAAGAAGTAGAAGCTGGTTCTATAGCCTATTGGCCTATGCAAAAAGCTGTTTGCATTTTTTGGGAAAAAGCAAAACCCTATTCAGAAGTAAATGTAGTAGGAAAAATCACAAAAAATCTTGATTTGTTTAAGAAAATGCGAAGTTTGACACGAATAACAATTGATAAGAAAAATTAATTTTCATTTTAATTTTTAAATAATCACCAATCTTCTTTCTTTATTGGGTGTTTCCAAACAGCCATTCCACATTTGGTGCACTCAATCTTTTGTTGATGGCCTTTTTTTGACCAATAAACTTTCAAAATTAATCCTGAACCACATTTACCACATTTTTCTTCTAGATCTTTTGATTCAACTAAAACTAAGTCTTCTTCATCAACTTGCGAATCCTTGATAAACATTTCATATTTCAACCTATATATTTACAAAAACTATTTGTAAATTTTTATAATATATTTTTAAATAAATAAATTTTCAGCTGATAAAACAACACAACCATTTTGTGTTAATTCAAAAGGTCTACGAACTAATTCGTGGTTAATACCTCTCATTTTTCTAATATATATACTTCTAACTAGTCTTTGATTTACTTCTTTTATGTCAAGAACTATAACACCTGAAGCCATAAATTCTTCTACACCATAACGAGAGATTTCCCCACTTTGAGACATTTCACTAGTAACGATTGTTGTGCATTTTAAACTGGACATAACAGCGCTTAATTTCAGAATTTCTCTTCTAATACGCATTTCACTTTCTAAAGATAATGCTAGAGCTGTTAATGAATCTATCACAACTCGCTCAGCTCCTAATTCATCAATGAGCGATATTAATGTTGTTAACAAATCATCAATTTCTAATCTTATACTATACTTCTCTTTGGAAGCAACTCCTGCTCGCATAGAAAATCCATCAACTAATGCTAGTAGATTCTCTTTTTCTAAATTTTCAAGTTTCCAATTGTAACTAGCAAAATTCTGTCGAACTGTTTTAGGACTCTCATCAAAAGTTACATATATACCAGGATCACCAAAATCCAAAACCCCACGATAAATAAACTGAGTAGCTAAAGTTGTTTTTCCAGCACCAGCTTGACCACTGAGAAGGATTGTTCTCCCTTTAGGCAAACCACCATTGAGCATTTTGTCTAAACCAGGAATTCCTGTTTGTACACGTGCAATCTGGCTCATTATCTATTTTCTCCTTGTTTTTATTAGTTCTTCTAAATAAAATTCTTGTGATTGAAGATATTTTTAACCAATTATTTTTGTACATATAATTTTTTTTCCATCGATAAAATTCG
>JAEOUJ010000191.1 GCA_016839405.1 Candidatus Gerdarchaeota archaeon
AACCAAGTTGTATAGTTATTTGGATCTGAAACCATGCTTAGAGTTTCCAATTCATTTACATCTATAAAATAAATACCAACGCTAGATGTTACTGTAGTGGCATTTATTTCAATTGAATATTCAATTGTTTCACCGCTCTTTATTGGTCTATAAATTTCAGATGTATCCCACCCCCAACCAGGTAAGGCTACGCCTAAACCATTTAAGAATAATTCATCATTTATTGTTGGATTTTTTTGTTCATAAACGACTGAATAAACATTCATAGTAACAACTAACATAAAATAAATACCAATAAAACTAATAAGGAATATTGTTATACCACGCTTCAATTTAACTACTCCTAACAAGATTCATTTACATTATCAAATTACGAGCGTTAGGATATATTTACTTTTCATATCAATTTCTAAACTGATCCAATGAGAGAAACAGCTGATGTTATTACAGGATACAAAGAGAAGAGAAATTACTTGAACAATCAAAAAAAATGCAATTCATAATTATGAGATAAGTGCTAAGAATAGAGTAATAAACATACATCTATTCAAATTTCGTCAATTTTACCTTTAATTTGTTTTTGATTATGAGCCCAATAGAAACGTACTTTGTTAACATCAAAATGAAAAAGAATGAGTCTTTTATGGAGAAATTTAGCATATTTTGTGTGATTGTCAAATTTATCATTGGAAACAATGTAACCACTTTCTTCAAGTGCTTTATCTAGCAGAATGATATCACTATCAATACTGGGAGGTGCTTTTATCCAATGGGAACCTCTTAATAATTGATTTAATTTTGCTTTATCATCAACTCGAAAGATCATAGAAGGACCAATTACTGTATAAATTCTCCAAAAACCCAGTTCCTTCAGCGATTCAATTACAAGCTCTAAATCAGCGATCTTTGCATTTTCACCTTCAGGCACATTCCACAACAAAGCATTACTTCCATCGATAATTATCGCAGAGCTGTAGAATTCATCGAGATGAAGTTTAAAATCAATTGATTTTATTACCTTTTCAATTGTCTGTAAAGGTAAAACTTCATGTTGTGGTGGAAATATAATTTCTAGAGTACTATTACTAGCAACTATAAGACCAACACCAGAAGTTCTTAGGTTCTCCTTAAATTTATCCTCTAAATTTTTAAGTTGGTCCCTATTTATTGCTACATAAACTCGATTTGCTAGTTTTGTTAGAATATGTATATTTTCTAATGATAGATTATTCTCTAAATAAATTACTAAAATAACATTTTTTTCCTGATAAGCAGCAAAATCAATTCGAATCTTTGGTGGAATATCTTGCTCTGCTTGCAATAAATGATAATGGCTAGTAACTAAGTATAAATTATCAGTAACAATGAAATTATTCTTGATGAAATAAGCTCTTATTACATCATATAATTTTGAATTTATTTTAGTGATTTTTTAAACACTCCGAAGTTACTCATATCCTCAAGTATTATTAAGTACTACTACATCTTGTTGATTTATATAAAATATCTAAAACAAAAATTATGACTAGTAAACAGCATGAATGACTTAACCAAAGTTAATCATGAAAAATATTAATTAAAAAAGAATAATAATGTAAGGAAGGAGGGTTATTTCTGACTTCCTCAACAAAAAAACAACTCCAAGAAATTGATCAATTAATAGTTCATGGGAAATTAAAAGAAGCATATGAGATGACAAATGAAGGATTGAAAAATAAAAAGATCAACAAAGAAGAAGAACTCCAATTTCTTACATATAAAAGTGAATTAGAGTATTACTTTGGGAATTTTGATGAGTCTATACAATTAGGAGAATTAGTATTAAAAGATAATAAAGAAGTTAATAATCTTTTACTAGTGGCTGATGCATATACTTGGATAGGATGTAGTTCTTTTTGGAATGGTGAAACAAGTGAAAGCTTAGAAGCATTTGAGCAAGGAGTTACAATACTATCAGATATAAAGAATCTTCCAGATAAAATTGTGGCAAAACATAAAGCTCAACTGATGTCTTGGCAAGCATTCATAATTATACATTTAGGGAATTTCAGTAGAGGATTAGAGATTGCCACAGCAGCTTTACCTTTTGCAGAGAAAAGTGAATATAAAAATATAATTTGCCTAAACCTTTTGGTAACAGTAGAATGTCATGCAAAATTAAGAGAGTGGGAAAGATGTAAGATATATCTTGAGAAAGCTTTTCCCATTGCTACAGAATTAGAAAATAAACTTCTTTTATCACTTTATTATATCGAATCATCAAGAGGACATAATTGGATTAGAGAATCAGAAATAATAGAAGAATCATTCAAAAAAGCATTCTCTCTTGCAGAAGAGATAGGAAGTAAAACGATATTTGGTGCTAAAAATGATTTTGGAAATTTCTATAGAGCGAACTTTCAATTTGATAAGGCGATAAAATACTATCATGAAGCTTTAGAAGCTGCTCCTATTATGAAATGGATGACATTTGGTAATATGGCTTATGTTTATTTCATGAAATATGATCTTGAAAAAGCTCAAGAGTACAGTTTGAAAGGTATGAAATACTGTGAAGAAATAAATGATAAATATAATTTACCAGGTCATCTATCTAACCTAATAGAAATTGCAATAGAACTCAATAATCTTGAAGAAGCTAAAAAATATTTGGAAAAATTAAAAGAATTAAGTAAAGAAACAGGTTTTGAAAAGATTAATCAAATGTATCATTATGCATTTATTTCAATCATGAAAGCAAGTGGAAAGATGAGCGATTTAGTAAGAGCTGCTGAATTATTAAATGAACTTTTAGAAAATGAGAGACTATTAGTTGCTCATCGATTAGTAATTTTATACTCTCTATTAGAGATTCGCCTAAAGGAGCTACAGCTATCGCCAAATGAAGAAACGTTGAAAAAAGTGCAAAAACGATTGTATCATTTAGAGATAGAAGCTGAAGATCAACAAGCTCGATCGTTTTTAGCGAATGTGTATCGGTTACAAGCACAACTTGCGATGGTGGAATTAAATGTTCAACAAGCAATTGCATTATTAGATAATGCACAAACAATAGCTGATGAAATAGATTTGGAATTGTTAAAGAATGAGATAAAAAATGACAGGGAAAAAATAGATAGCCAATTGACAAAAGTACAACAATTCCAAAAACAACAAGCACCTATTAGTAAAAAAATAAAACTTGTCTCTTTAGAAAACACAACCCAAAACATTAAACGAGAAACTGTGATTGAGGAACGAGATCAAGAGACAGGTGAAATCATCGAATATCGAAAATTGTTTGCATTGAAAATTTGAATCCTAAACCCTTCCCACTAAAGGTTTAGGATAAGATGAAATCTCAAAATAGAATGTAAAAGGAGTTTAGTGTTTTTTCTCTATAATAGGTTAGTTAAGCAATTTTTTAAACATCTGATTCTTCAATGATGAATACATCTTCTATGCTGGTCTCAAATATTTTAGCGATTTTATAAGCTAGGATTAGAGAAGGATTGTATTTCCCTTTCTCCAAAAAGAGGATAGTTTCTCTTCTAACGCCTGCTTTATGTGCTAAATCTTCCTGGGTCATATCAAATTTTGCCCTTAATTCTTTGATTCTTGTTTTCATTCAGTAACACCGCGCTTATATTGGAATAAGTACGATAGTAAAACTACAGAGCAAGGAACTATAAAGATAAGACCCAACACTATTTCAATTGTTAAATCAGAAGAGAAAGGATTTGCTACAGCAAATACTAAAATTGTAAGCATAGTAGCAATAAATCCAAAAAATCCGGATTTATATATCACCATCTTTTGCATCTCATCTCTTGTAGGCAACCCAGCTCGGATATTGCGAATTTTTTCTACAATAAATACTAAACTAAACATCAATGCAAAAAATGCAATTCCTGAATAGAAAATATATTCCCAAAGCTCGAAAGTTGTAGAAATTGCCATAAATACTATCAATGTTATTATTATTACTATTAAAGCAACAAGCAAAATTATCACTCTAATCAAAGCTTTATAATTTATTGGTTTTTTTTCCATATAATCACTAACATATGATATTCTATTGAATGTTAACTATTTCTAATAAAATGTTAGAAATATATAACCTTTACTTTTACTCTTAATTTAAAATTTTTTCTCTAAAACATATCATTAATTCCCTAATTTTAAGACATATAATGAGAAGATTTTTCTTGTCTCCAAATTTTTTAGAAAAATATGAAGAATTAAACTAAAATTTCTATAGCTATTCACCATTGACCTATTTAAAGAAAATCGAATGTGTATTAAAGGTGAGTTAACTTGACTGAGAATACTGAAGTAATGACTTCCTATAAAAGCAAGTATAGTGATATGAAAACAGCTTATATTGAATATCTTTTGACTAGTAAAAGAAAGATAGCCCAATTTGTAATAATAGGGATTTTATTTCTTATTTGTGTAACATTAATAATTTTATTTCAAACTATTATCTTTCTAGATATTTTTGCAAATTTGCTTGTAGTTTTATTGGGAATATTTTTCCTCTATTTATTATTAAGACCTTTATTAACAATTAGAAGACTTGAATCTGTTTGGCATTCTACCATGAGAATCCCAAAAGAATATACTT
>JAEOUJ010000192.1 GCA_016839405.1 Candidatus Gerdarchaeota archaeon
CAACAGATCCATCAAGAGCATTACTTGGAGATGATGAACATGGATGGAGTGATAATGGCATAGCAAATTTTGAATATGGATGTTATGCCAAATTAATAAATCTAAGACAAGATAAAGAACCAGAAATCTATAATGCAATGTTACATGAAGATAACTTTCTTGAACACGGAGCGATTTTTGAAAATACCTTTATGTTTCCTTGGGGACCATTTGATTTATTTGATGATCGTTTAACACCTAATTCTAGAGGATCATTTCCATTATCATTTTTAAGTAATATTAAAGACCCACCAGTTGGTAATCATCCAAAAACTATTTTATTCTTAACAGCTGATGCCAATGGAGTTTTACCTCCAGTTTCCAAACTAACACCAGAACAAGCAATGTTATGGTTCTTAATGGGTTATACAAGTAAACTTGCTGGAACAGAAACAGGGATTGTTGATCCAGTATCAACATTTTCAAGGTTTTTTGGAGAACCATTCATGCCAAGAAATCCTAATGAATATGCTAAACTTCTCGGTAATAAAATGGAAACTCATGGAACACAAGTTTATTTAGTCAATACTGGATGGAGTGGAGGTCCATATGGAGAAGGAGAAAGAATGGATATTAACTTAACAAGAAGATTAGTAGATGCTGCTCTCAATGGAGAATTGGAAAATGTTGAGTATAGAGAAGATTCAAATTTCCATTTGCATGTTCCAAAAATATGTGAAGGAGTTCCTTCAGAAGTTTTATGGCCAAAAAATACATGGAAGGATAAAGAAGCTTTTGATAAAAGAGCAAAGAAATTAGCTGAAGATTTCTCTAAACATTTCGATAAAGCGTATAAGGGTAAAGTAGACCCAGAAATTGAGAAGGTATGTCCAGGTAAATAATAATTTAAGGAATCATTTTTGATTCCAATTATATTTACCTTATTTTTTTAACGAAAAACTTAATTGATACAAGAATTACATTAGGTTTAATATGCTATCATTTAGGATAGAATAATTAATCATTATATTAATTGGATGGATTATTGATTGTCAAAAGAAAGTGAAATTGAGGAAGCATTAAAACAATTAGAAGATCCAAAAGAAGTTGTTAGAAGTCAAGCTGCATTATCACTAGGATGGATAGGAGATGATAATGTCATTGATCCATTAATTAGTGTACTAGAAAATGATACTTCTTCAAAAGTTAGAGCTAATGCTGCTATGTCACTTGGTCAATTGAATAACGAAAAAGCAATTAATCCATTAATTTCAGCATTAGAAGATAATGATGCTTTTGTTCGTGGAATTGTTATTTATTCACTTGGATTAATGAAATCAAAAGAAGCATTAGGATCCTTAATAAATGTTTTAGAAAAAGATATTGATAAAGAAGCAAGGATGGCAGCAGCAGAATCAATAGCTCAATTAGGTGAACAACAATCAATTGAATTCTTAATTAAAGCATACTCTACAGAACCGGAAATTGATGTAAAAAATGAAATAAAAGCTTCAATAAATCGTCTAGCAAACATGTTCAATATAAATAATATAGAAGAAAAAATAAAACAAGAAATGGATAAGCAAAGATCCTTTTCTTTAAGAAAAGAAGAGGAAATTAAAAAAGAATTGCTAACGGTTTTAAAAAATAATGATCTTGAAAAACGACGGAAATTAATTATAAGCAATATTTCTGAAGAATTACCAAAGATGTTAGAATATGCAATTCATAATGAACAAATTCCATTTGATCCTTTATGTAATAGATTTAATTGTGATGATTTCACTTTAGAATTAGCTTTAACGAAATTGCTGGAAAATAGAGTTATTGATATTAAAATAAATGCTTCTAATCGTAATATTACTGTTTTTAAACCAAAAGCTGATTTAAGCATAGAAGCGCAAGAGAAATTAAAATTAATCCGAAAGAAATTTGGTATAAACTGGTAATTTTGTTTATGGCAAAAAATCCTAATTTACCTACCATTTTCCTTTCTTCTTAATTATTAGAATAATTATTCCAAATATACTTAAACTAACTATTGCAATTATAAATGTAAATCCAGGAATGAATCCAGATAAAAATCTAAAACGAGCAAGATCATAATTAACTTGCATACAGACAACATTTATCTGTTCACTCAATGTATGTCCCTCTAAATTTCCGGTGAAATATGAACTAATTCTGTATCCTAACAAAATGCCCGTTGTTGAATTCCAAACAAATTTTAAAGTATGATCAAATTCTAAATTAATGTTTTCAGTCTCATTATTTACAATTCCTTGAATTGTAATATCAAAACTAGCTTCTGAATTTTCACGTTCAAATCCTGCTCGTAAGTTTCCCTGGATATTTTTCACAATTGGTAAAGAATTATGGTAATTAATATCACTCATATTAGTTAAAAATTCCCAAGTTTCTTCTGTTGGATCAATGAAAAACCAAGGTATTAGTGTAGGACCTTTTTGTATTCTACTTTCATTTAATCCTAAATCAACTAATCTTCTACTTTCATCAATACAATAATATAGGAATCTTAAAAATTCAAAATAAAATCTATCCATTGTCATATATTCATTAACTGAATCCGTTGCATTATCAACTTGATAAACAACTCCCCATTCTTCATCAATTTCAATAACTTCAACTGAAAAGATACTTGGTTCATTAATTAATAATCCTTTAAGATATCCACCAGACCCTGAAATTGTATTGCCATCATATGAAATTTCCCATTCAGAAATATCTAAATTGTAACTAATTGCATCTGAAATAATAATATTCCATGCATCATTACTTTTAGATATAATTGAAATGCTAGTTATTGTAACTATCACAATTAGAAAGTAGGCATTAAATCTCTTTTGGTATTTCATTTTAGGATACATCTTCTAATTTCCTACAATATTATCTTAATATAAATCAGTTAATTAATTATACATTAAAATCTTACTTTAAGTTAGAAACTTTAATAGAGAGAAATAAACCATAACTTAGTATTAGAGGTTTTTATATGAAGGAAATTAAAATAGGTGACATTGTTGGAATCCCTGGAAGGATAACTAATGGCTTTTTAACAGTACTTGAACACCCTATTGGTACTATAGAACGTTTACCAATTATAATTGCTCAAGGGAAAACTAAAGGATCTGTTTTATGGATAACCGCGAATATTCATGGAAATGAATATACAGGAATTCCTGTCATACACAAGATAATGAATAAAATTGATGTTAATAAATTAAAAGGAACAATTGTTGCTATACCTTCTCTAAATCCCTCAGGCGCAAGAA
This sequence comes from Candidatus Gerdarchaeota archaeon, assembly GCA_016839405.1. The sequence goes on from JAEOUJ010000192.1 coordinate 3,273, forward strand.
TAAAAAAACGATCACCATATTATGATGGAAAAGATCCCAATAGATTATTCCCAGATGGCAATCCATTCAAAGATAAACATGTAAAGTCAGGTGAAACTAGTAGTATTACTATTGGAGATGGAATTAATAATAAGGAAGTATCGATTATATCAGAAAAGAAAGTTCAAATAGAAATAAAAGAAGGAAAAGAAAAAGAGATTGACGATCCATTAAGTAAATTTGATGAAGATGAATTATATCCATCTGTACAAGAATTAATATGGAAAAAACTATTCTCAGTTATAAAAGAGTCAGCTGATGTTTTAATAGATTTACACAATGCATACATAAAGTCAATTCCATTTGTATTTCTAGATAGAGTTCTCTACAATCCTGATGATGGAGAAAAAGCAAAAAGTGATGCAGAGAGTCTATTTAAGAGAACAGAAGAATTAGTAAAAGCATTTGGTTTTACAATTGTACATGAAACAACACCCATAAAATACATTCAGAAGAAATTACACCGATCAACATCTGGTGCAGCATTAAATAACTTAAGAATTCCTTCTTTTACAGTTGAACTGGGAATGTATCTAGAAGTAGATCAAAATATAGTAGATGCAGCAGTAGTTGGTGTTAATAATGTTATGAAGTCTCTAGGGATGATTGATGGACAAATAGAAAAAATAACTGAAGTACCTGTTATAGCTGCTAACAAATATGTTAGATATGTAAGTCATCCACGAGCTAATGTTCCAGCAATAATTGATTTGCAAGTAAAAGCTGGTGATTTTGTTAAAACTGGTGATGTAATAGCCTATGCTCGAGATGTATTTGGAAATCCTTTAACAAATAATTTTGAAATAAAAACAGAAATAGATGGATTTGTTTTTATGATAAACGAGGGAATAATTAGATACCCAAATGAAGAAATATGTTGGATAGCTGCATATGATGTAAAACCAATGATAGATAAATGGCCTAAAAAATAAGAAAAAAAGTAGAAAATAATTCTACTTAATTTATTTTCGTTTTCTAATGATTATAGCTACACCACCAAGCA
>JAEOUJ010000193.1 GCA_016839405.1 Candidatus Gerdarchaeota archaeon
AATTTACAGGTAAAAAAGATTGGGTACAAGTCCTTGATTCAATGATTCTAAAAATCAGAATTAAATTCATTGAATCGAAAAAAGATGATTTATTAGAAATAGCTGATGAAGGATTAGAAATTTTAAAGCAAATCAAAAAGATAACTCCTGATTTGCTGGTTAGAAAAGCATGGTTGTTATATTGGAAAGGAAATACCTTTACTTGGAGTATAGAAAATGATAATGCAATCAAATTTCTAAAATTATCTCTTAAACTCGCTAAAGAATTATCTAACCAGGAAATTAAGGGGCTTTCATTACATCGACTTGGTGTTGTTTATGGGTTTTTGAGTGATTTTGAAAAATCCATAAACTACATGACTCAAGCATTAGAAATTTATGAAAAATTAGGTGATAAAGGAACGATTGCTCATCTATATCAAAATCTAAGTATTTCATATTCATTTCGTGGGGAGTATAAATTGAGCCGAGAATATTCCTACAAATTCATTGATCTGGTAGGAGAAACACCACATATTCTTCTTGGCATTGCTGATAGTTATTGGCGTGAAGGAGAATTAGACAAAGGATTAGAACTGTTGAGTAAAGGTCTTGAAAGGTTACAAAATCAACTTGAGAATCCGGATGAACATCCATTAGTTCTATTCTTCCAAGGTAATTTATTATCACGTAAAGGTGAGTTAAACAAAGCTTTGGATAAATACCATAAAGCAATTAAAATAAGTATTCAAAAAAGTGATAGTAGTCAACCTTGGGGATACTATGACATTGGAATTTCTACCTGTCATTTGCTCAAAGGAGAATTAAATGAAGCAATGGAATATGCCATGGAAGCACTTGATAAATTTGGAAGAAATAACAAAAAGTACGGATTGGGTTTGGCTCATTCTCTATTAATGAAAGTTTATTATGAAAAAAATGATATGATGAATGCACTTGTTCATGCACAATCGAGTTTGGATTATAGACAAGAAATTGGCAACAAGCATGAAATGGCTTTAACATTAAGATGGATTATTAAATTATTAATTGAAGAAGGCAATCTAGAGGAAGCTAATACTTACTTTGAACAAATTAAAGCGCTTAATAAAACAACTGATGATAGGATGACAGATCAAAGTTATCGATTAGCAGAAGCATTAATACTTAAATCAAAATCTAGACCAAAATATTGGATGAAAGCAATAGATATTTTAGAAATTTTAACTGAAGAACAAATATTAAACTTTGAAATAACAATAACTGCTCTTATCTTACTAAGTGAATTGTTTCTAAATGAATTCAGTATGTCAGGTGATGAAGAGGTTCTAACTGATCTACAAACTGCAACAAGTAGAGTTGTGGATATTGCTAAAAAACAAAATTCATATACATTACGAGTTGAAGCTTACAATATGAGAGTTTTGTCTCTATGGTTACAAGCTCAATACTCTAGAGTTGATGTTGATATTCAAAATACAAGACGACTACTTCTTGAAGCACAGGAGTTGGCTGATGAAAAAGGCCTGGTGAAACTCGCAAGAAAAATTGAAAATCAACATATAAAATTAATTGAACAATTAGAGAATTGGGATGAATTCATAAAAAAATATTATGAATTTCTACAAAGCTAAAATTTCTTCAAAAAAAAATTTAATTTATTATTATATTATATAAATTAAATTTGGTTTAATGTGGGAAATTTTTTGTTTAGTGGTGAAAATAAAATCATTCAGGAAATAAGAGATCTATTACGTAATTATAAACTTGATATTGCAAAAGAAAAACTAGAAAAACTTGAAAAGAGAGAAAATTTATCTGAAGAAGATAAAATTAGATTGAAATTCTTGCATTCATTATACTATGATATCAAATCATATAAAGAAAATAATCAAGAATACAGCCAAAAGGCATTAGAGATTTCAACTCAAGGCTTGGATGAGAGTAGAAAAATAGGCAATAAATTATTGATTATTGATGCTTTACATAATAATGCTGATATACTTATTCGCCAACATTTATACAAAGAAGCTATAGAAAGATCATCAGAAGCTGAAAATCTTATTTCTACTTTTAATTTACAAACTCCTGATTTAATTGAAAGAAAAGCAAAGAATTGTTTTTTAAAAGGGGCTAGTTATACTTGGCTTGGAAAGCATGATACTGCAGAAGAAATCCTACTAGAAGGATTAGAGTACTGCAAAAAAATTGGCGAAAAATATATACAAAATCGCATTTGGATTCATCTAGCAGGTATTGGGATATCCCAAGGGAATTTTAAAAAAATCATAAAATATTTAGAAAAAGGACTTAATTTAGCATTAGAAATAGATAATAAACCAAATATTGCTCATTTTTATGATACTCTTGGAGCAAGTTATCAATGGTATGGGAAATATGATACTGCGTTAGATTATATTCAAAAAGCAATGGCATTACAAAAAGAAATAGGCATAACTAATTATCTAACAAAAAGTAGACTAGGATTTCATTTTTTTTATACAGGTGATTTGGAAAAAGCAGTTGAAATTTTGGATGAAACAACACCAAAATTATTAGAATCAAGTGAAAAAAGATGGAGATTATATGGTAATTGGCAATCGGGATTAATTAATTGGTTAAAAGGTAATCTAGATGAAGCAATTAAAACTGGAATAAATGCAGTAAAAATAGCAGAAGAAATGAATGATAGATATCATACAGATTTATTTAATGTCTTTTTAGCAGCATTTTATTTTGATAAAGGTAATTATAATCAAACATTAAACCTATGTTTGCATAGTATTGAAAGCTCACAAAAACAACAAGAGAAATATACAATTGCTTTTGCAAATTTTTTGTTAGGTAAAGTCTATCACATAAAAGGTGAATATGAAATAGCATGGGATTATGCTCACAAAGGATTACAACAGAGAAAAGAAATGGATGCATTGCATCATATAATTGATTCTCTTTTCTCTCTCATACAAATATTAATTGATAAAAATGATATTACTCAAGCTGAAAGTTATTTGAAAGAATTAATTGTTTTTGTTGATAAAAAACCAACTAAACGATTTGTTCAAATAAAGAAAATTTCTGATGCAATAATTAAAAAAGCCAGCACAAGACCAAGGTTATGGATCAAAGCAATCGATGTACTAGAAGAAGTAGTTAATGATGAGGTAATTGATTATTCACTAACA
>JAEOUJ010000019.1 GCA_016839405.1 Candidatus Gerdarchaeota archaeon
AAAGATATTAGCGTTGATAAAGACATTACAATTGATAAAGATCTAAGCATTGATAAAGATCTATCATTAGACAAGGATGTAACAATTGATAAAGATGTAACAATTCCAGAATTAAAAATTGAAATTCCAGATCATTTAATAGGGCCTGTGAAAGTTGAAAAAGGCTCTTCAGCACCACTAATGCTACTTATGGCTGTTTTTTCAATAACTTTCGGAGGATTAGGTTTGTTACTATTTTGGCAAGAACCAGAAATGAATTCTTATTTGAGATTAACTGTTACATTGATTTCACCAATACTATTAGCTGTAATTGTAGATTTAATATGGCGTAAAGTTGCAGTATCAGAAACCTATAGATTACCGACAAATAGAGAATTTATTGGACAAGAAGCGGTAGTTATGATCAAAGTAAATGATGAGGGAGGAATAGTAAGAGTAGAATTACCAGATCAAGTAGAGCCATTAAAAGTACCTGCAAAATCAGTTCATAAACATCAAGAATTTCTAAGAGATGAGTTAGTATTCATTGTAGGAACAGATAGAAACTTTTACCTAGTAGATGACACAAGAGATTTACTAACAGGTAAAAATAAAACAAAAACTATTTTAGAAAATGAAGAAGAAGATGAGGAAGAATTATAATTTTAAATTTTTTATATGTTCTCGTAATTCGGGACCAATCTCCTCATCTTTAAGGCAAAAGTCAACAAAAGCTTTTGCATAAAGGGGAAATGAACCAGTATCATACCTTCGCTCATCTTTTGCTAATTGTAAAGCAGCAATTTTACCTCCTGCTCGAGAAAGTTTGATGGCATCGGTTAACTGTCTTTCACCACCTTTACCATAAGCAGTTTTTTCAATATAATCAAAGATAATTGGTTTGAAAACATATCGACCACTAATAGCAAGATCGCTAGGAGCGTCTTTTATTGAAGGCTTTTCAACTAAATCTTTAACCAAAAACTTGTCATTATTTTTAGAATTTGTATAATTTTCAAAATCTAAAATACCATAACGAGAGCAATGTTCGATTGGAATGCGTTCAGTAGAAAGAGTGCACAAAGCATCAACTTCATAGTGAAAATTAATCAAACGAGTAAGATGATTAGGTGAATTAAGAGAATCAATTATTGTATCACCCAATGCAACCACAAAATTATCTTCATTAATAAATTCTTTTGCGAGATAAACAGCATCAGCTAAACCAGTAGCAATAGCTTGTCTTACATAAAAAATTTGCACTTTTAAATGCTCAAGAGCTTCTAAATCATAAATTTGGTCGACTTTATTTTTAGATTTTAATTCGTTGAGCAAAATTGGATCACGATCAAAATGATCCTCAATTGCACGTTTTGTTTTCCCAGTTATGATTAAAATATCTTTTATCCCAGCAGCTTCGAGCTCTTCAACAATATATTGAATAACAGGTTTCTTAGCTACTGGTAACATTTCTTTAGGTTGGGATTTAGTTGCAGGCAACATTCTAGTACCTAAACCTGCTGCGGGTATAACTCCTTTCATTTCTTGATACACCTTCAATGTAGCTCGATTATTTATTTCAGCCTTTTAACTATTTTTCTCTCATTTGAGTTTTAGGGAATATTCCTTATAAATAGCTAAAATTAGGAAATTGAAATCTTTTGTAAAAGGGGTTTTTGGTAAACAAAATATAATATTAAACTATTTTTTTCTTAATATAAAACGAACAAAAGTAATATGACGGCCATTATCAGTACGAGAAACCATTGAATCATTCATAATCTTTTCCCAACGTAAAAAACATTCAAAACCAAGTCCTTCTAATGTGTCAATTAGCTCAATATTAATAGAGTGTAATTTAGAGAGATTTTTTTGATACCAATCAGGAGAATGCCAAGTAGATAATAGAGCTTCATCCCAAAAAGGAACTAAATGCTCAGGTATAGTAACAAAATCGGTGTAAAATCCAGGAACAATCATACCAATTTGACCTCTTGCTTTTAAATGCTTTAATAAAAAGAAACGCAAGAAAATATCATCGGCTCCATAGAACTGATAGGAATTTATCCCAACTATTGCATCAAAAAATTTTTCTGGAAAAGGTAATTTGCGAGCATCACCTAAAAGGGGAAAAACTTTATCTTCTACATTTGCTTTTTTTATTCTCTTATAATTATCAGTAGGAGAAATCGAGGGATCAACTGCCCAAACTTGTGAATCAAATTCCTTAGCAATAAAAATCGAAGAAAGAGCTTTTCCGCAACCCAGATCAAGAATTCTCATATTTGGTGTAAAATTTATTTTTTGACTTAATGCCTCCATCAGCCAAAGGCAATTTGAACCCATTTCATTTTCAATAATCCATTTAGAATCATATTTCATTGAGCGAGGAAATTGAGGAATAGTTATTAAATCAATAATTTCCTTATCACTCAATTTTTTTTCATTATGCATTCCAATAACACCTTTAATTTAATAAATAAAATTAAGATAAAAATTTAAAGAAATTCTTAGAACTGATAAAAATCCAACACGATAACAAAAGTATATTTTTATTAAAAGTTGATACTTACATAATATTAAGAAAATACTCTCAAAGCTATGAGAAATTTTAAATGCTACAATTTTAAAATAAAATTACAATTATAGTTTATTTGCAAGGATATTAGAAAAACAATAATTTTTAATTAGAAATTTTAGTATATCAAAAATTATTAATTGTCTAATAATGAGGATTGGGATTCTTAAAACCAAATTTATCAAATCTAAAACATAGACTCAAGAGCAATTGAAAATTACAAGGAAGAAATATTTCAATTTTATAATTGTCAAAAAAATTAGTTGAACAAATGATTGACAAAGTATCCCAAAAAAAAACAAATAAACTACTAGTTGATAAGAATAAAAGTTGATAAAAAAATGTATATTGACACTCATTTACATTTAGATGAGCCCTGGTTAAATAGAGATGATTATCGTAAACAAGCAATTGAAGACATAACTAAAAACAAGATAGTAACTTTAGCTCAATCATGCGATATACCATCCTATCAAATAACTTTAGAATATTGTAAAGAGTCAGACTATATTTTTCCATCATTTGGGATATTACCTTGGTATGCACATGAATATATTGATAGATTTGACGAGATAGCAGAACTTTGCAATGAAGCAATTATGTTAGGAGAAATAGGATTAGATGAAGTGAATGCCAGAGATAAAGCTTGTATACCACATCAAAGACCAATGTTTGAAATTTTCTTAGAGTCAGCTGAAAAAAATAATCAAATAATGAATCTTCATTTTCGAGGTGGATTAGGAGAAGAAGGATTCAATTATTTGCAAAGTTACAACATTAAAAGAGCAATTTTCCACGGAGGAGTAAAAGACCATAATATTATGGGGAAAATCAGTGATGCTGGATACTATTTTACTGTTGGTGCTTGGGTGATTAATACGTCTTCTGAAAGAATTGAAAGATTAAAAGATTATATAACAAAAATACCAGATGATTTGTTGCTATTAGAAATCGATTGTTTAGACATGAAAAATTTTGAATTGCCTTCGCAGATATTTCCAAAAATGCAAAAAACAATTGCTGAATTCAAAAACACTACATCTGTTGAAATTGAAGCATTAAATCACAAAAATACTATGAGATTAGTCGGTAATGATCCTAAATTAAAAGATATGATCAAAATATTGAAAGAAAGTTGAGGAAGAAATTCCTCATTTTTTTTATTCGGTAAAATCAAATATTAAAAATGAAAATATTGGGAAAATAAAATTTTAAATTGTATCTAGAAATCACAATTAATTATTGAAAATTCTAATTTGTTTTTCTTTTATAACAAATCAAAATTTCTCCAATAAATAAACGATGATAATCACCATTATTGTAGACTTTTTCTTTTACAAATTCAGGAAGATTTTCAGGAATGTAATCATGAGTATAAAGTTTTTTACAAATAAGAACAATTTCCGCTTCTTCAAAATAAACAGTATTTTGTTCTTCTAAGGGAGTGAGATTAATTTCATTCATTTTATCAAAATCTTGGCCGGATTTAGTTCCACATATATTCAAAATTTCTCTATATTTTTTTGAGAAAAAGCTTAAACTAAAAGTATCATTTTTCTCCAAAAATTTGAATGTATATCTACTTGGGCGAACAACGATAAAGCAAACAGGTTTATGCCATAGCATTCCTAAACCACCCCAAGATGCAGTCATCATATTGTACTTTCCCAATTGTCCTGAGGTTATTAACATCCAATCTAAACCAATTAATTTAATTGCATTTTCTGTTAAATTCTTTGGATAAATTTCTTCAAAAATCATAAATCTATTTAATCAATATAAAATAAAAATTCATTGAAATGTTGGATAAAAAAAATGCTTCTTTTTTGGTATTCTGACATATCTTTAACATTAATTATTATAGTAAAAATTACATATTGCTTAGATGAAGAAAATTTGTGATACTTGAAGATTTTAACAAATTAAATTAATTCTGAATAAAAAATATTGAAAAAATATACAAAAAAAGAAAAGAAGAAAAATTTTGACCTAAAGAAGCTGTGCCTTTATTGATGTTTTTCATCTAAAGATCTATCATTGAATAATCAAAATGCCTATTAAATTCTGTAAGGCACCCAGAAAATTGAGAGGAGTCTAGTTGGGTGCCTAAACAGATTGCTTTAAAGTTCCATGTAGAGTTTTTTTAAAAGGGATTTTAAAATCGAATCATATTAGAATTACTACATAAAAAAGAACAGCCTTGGTGAGGGGTACATTTATTCCTTTTCCTGTAGAAATCTTTATTCTTGATTAATTAAATCCCATGTAATTTTTTCTTTCTGATTTAAAAAATTTATGAAATAATCAAATTGTTATTGATCTCTTAGATATGTTATTGAATAAAAGTGTTTTATGATTAAATCAAAGGAAAATTCCTCTTAAAAATGTAAAGCTATAGATTAATATTAATAAAAATGGTAAAAATGTAGCCTGGGTGCTCCCTTTTGATTAGAATCCTACTATTATTTCGTGGAGAGCTAAGATTCTGGGAGCAACTCCAGGTTATTATTGAGTTTCTTGCTGTTAAATTGGGATGATTGAACAACTTTATGGGCGAAAACCAACTAACAAACCACTCTTAGGGAAAACAAATGTTTTTCCTTTTTCCTGGTAAGATTTTTTTAGCTGTTCAAATCCCATATCAATTTCTCATTGCTCTTATTAATTTTTACTAAATTACTAATTATTGATAATTCAAAAGTATATATTGTTTTTTTCCCATTTTCCTTTATAGAGAAAAATTATGATTAAATTGTTCAAAAAAAAATTCAAAAAATATTCTTTGGATGCTATAAAAAACATCTTTTTAAACAATAAGCAATTAATAATTTTATTATTTATTGAGGGCTTAAATAAATGACTTATAAATTAAATAATAAAATAAACAAAATTATAATTACTTGCATTTTAGCAAGTATGTTTTTATTTCTAACAACCAATGTTTCTAGTATTATTATAGATACAGAACCACCAGAACTTGGTAAAGTTGGTCATTATCCAGTAAATCCAGTGAACACAGATTCAATTTTATTTAACTGTTCTGCGGAAGATGTATCAGGTATAGCTTCAGTAACACTCTATTATCGAATTAATAATGGTGGCTGGTATAATATTGGTATGGAGCAAGTTGAATCTACGCCTGTTTATGAATATGATTTTGGATTATTCGCGCCAAATGTCTTTGTTGAGTATTACGTTGTGGCAATAGACGCTTCTGAAAACTCTAATACAGCTACAGATGATAATGGTGGTTTATATTATAACTTTACAGTCGGTTTAAATGATATTGATGGTCCTACAATTTATGATGTATTATTTTTACCAGCAACACCAAATAATGTTGAACAAATCACGATAAATTGCACAGTAGTAGATGATTACAGCAGTATCGAAAAAGTAACACTTTATTATAGAGATAATACTAGTCAATGGTTAACTGAAGAATTTGAACTACTAATTGGTGAAACTTATCAAGTTGTGATAGGACCTTTTAGTCCAAATTTATTAATAGAGTTTTATATTAACGCTACAGATGATTCAGCAAACGCTAATTTTGAAATAAACGATAATCAAGGTTCTTACTATAGTTTTTATGTTATACCAATAACAACAGAAGAAAATCCAATTCCCTATATTATCCCAATCATAGCAGTAGCATCAGTAATAATTATCTATAAAAGAAGAAAATGAATGACCATTTTTTTCTTTTAATTTTTTCATATAATTAAAATTGATTATTAAATAATAAAAAACTCACAGATTATTCCCATCATGCATGTATTAATAATCATCTTTTTCCCCTTACTTCTTCTTCCAATAATTTTGCCCAATAAAGACTAATTAGAATTAATATAAAACAGAAATATAAATAAAACAATGAGACATTAAAATTTTGAAGAACGATTGATTAAGATTTTCATTAGATTAGAAACAGGAAATGGCTTAGGATTCTTCTTGAATTAATTTTATACTTCACTTATAATTCATATTGATATGAAATATATGCTCAAAAAATGGAGGGGGCAATTAAAATTTGAAAAAAAAAGATCTGGCACGAATATTTTTAATATATCGGAATTATCGAGCTAAAAGAAAAATTAATCGAATTATTGGATATTTTAGGAAATCTGATCGAATTTTGGATATTGGTTCTGGTTTGGGGACGATTAGCAGTAAATTATTGAAGAGAAAGTATAATATCACTCCTTTGGATATTAGGGATATAAGTATTTATGATAATGTTAAAACAATTGTCTATAATGGAATAGATATACCATTTATGCAAAATCAATTTGATACAGCATTTCTTTTGACAGTTTTACACCATACTCCAAACCCTAAAAAAATACTAATAGAAGCAAAACGAGTAGCAAAGAGAATTATTATTATTGAAGATATTTACTCAAATGTTTTTCAGAAATATATCACTTATTTTTTTGATAGTTTAATTAATTTTGAATTTTTTAAACATCCACATTCTAATAAAACAGATAGTGAATGGCAGAAGTTGTTTCGGAAATTGAATCTGAAATTAATAGATGTTAAATATCATCGATCTACAATTCCAATTGCTAAACAAGCAACGTATTTTTTAGTCGATTCGGATTAAATTTTTCAAAGTTTTTTTTAGAATCTTCTCCACCATTATTCCATCCAAGAGTAAAATTTAGTGAAAAAAATCTTATGCTACATCCTCAAATGTTTTAAATTACCAGCACATTGACAATGTGAGGAAGTATAATATCAATTTGTAAGATCATTAATGGTAAAATCGATTAATTCAGAAAAATCACCAGCAGCACTTTCATAATATACATCAGGAGCAGTATGGAATTCTTCATTTGAATAACCTGATTCAAATAATCCCAAAGCAAAGGAGTAGCTAAGTATTAATTTACTATGTGGTAGTACCCAATAAACTCTACCTCCGATACCATCACCACCACTATTGGTACCATAAAGAGTAGCAAAACCAGTATTTTTACAAAAAACTGCAAATGCTTCAGCTGAAGAGTAAACACACTTATCTATCAAAACAGAAATCTTACCACTGAAATCAACTGTATTAGCTGGTTTATGAACATAACGAACTTTGTATAAATCATATTCATTTGTTAATACTTCTGGTGGGAGGTAATTAAAACCACTTTTTAATGTTTTAAAATAGATTTTTTTAGCTTTCCTATAGAAATGTGAGAAAGTGGCATCTTTCTTAAAAGCAAAGAGTAACTTAGATTTCATTTTTTCTTTTAGTAGAGGTTGAACAATATTTTCATACCAGAAATAATCATTTCCACCATAATTACCCCTTATATCTATAATGAGATGATCGTAATCTGAAATTTGATCATAAAACATCATCATTAAATCAAAATAAGCCGCTGGATTATAAGCCATTCCGCCAATTTGCATATACCCTACTTTCATAGTTGGATATATTAGAGTTGCCACTTCAGCTAATTCGGGATAATAACCACGCCAATTAACATTATCATAACTAATAGTTGGATCGGAATATAATGTGGCATTAATAATTTCACCAGTTGTGTTTCTAAAAGTGAATTGTGGAGTAAAACCTAAATTACCTGGAGTAAGATACTGTATATAACTTCTATTTCTTAAAAAATCATAAAATAGATAGGAACGTTCAATGCTATTTTTAACAGCAACATGTATTGGTACATTATCAACAGCAATAACTTCAGAACCTAAGGATAAATTATAATTATCTAACCATGTTTGCCATCCATCATGAACAATATATTCTCCTTTATCATAAACCATTAATATATTATAGAAATAGGCTTCTCTTTCAGCCATAATATCATTATATTTATATCTCCAATATTGATTAGCATTTACTACATCTAGAGTAAAAATTTCTTTATCAGGAAAAACATCATATTCAAGAACTCTATATCGATATTCACTTGTTTCAGAAGGATCAAGTATATGCGTATGCTGATTTTGAAGTGCTGTTACTGCATCAACAATCACTTCAAGAAAATCGTTAGTAGTGTTACAAGCATTTATTCTTGCTAAATAATAATCTTTGAAATCTAACCAATTATAACCCAACATTCTTTCCTTAACTTTGATGAAAGGATAATTATCTTTAATGAAATTGTAAAGATATTC
>JAEOUJ010000194.1 GCA_016839405.1 Candidatus Gerdarchaeota archaeon
ATGTGAACATATCTTTCTATGCTTGTAGAATGGACAATTGCACTCATATAAACCATCTGTATATCTAACCCAATACTTACCATACTTTGGGCTTATTATCATATACTTGAACCGTATCCATACATCAGAATTATTTTTTTTCTCACCCTCTAAAAATTGTATTCGTTTAGAATGGCGTAGATATTTTCTGCTAATTTTATATTTACTAGCAACTAATCGATCTTTCTTAATCCATTCTATAATCCAGTCTGGAATAGGCATTTTTAACAAACCAAATAATTAGCAATTTGTTTTATTCTTTTATGAGGGGTACTTTATTTATTACTTTTCTAACACTTTCTAGAAAAGCTCTAGCTTCTTCGTGTATTTTGTAAAATTTCCATTGACCTTTTTTTGAAGAAGTTATTAATCCTGCTTGTCGAAGATTACGTAAATGATGTGATATTAGCGTTTGATGTTCACCAAATGCAACTTCAAATTCACAATTACAAGCCCATTCTCTTTCCATGAGAATTAATAGTATTTTCAATCTAATTGGATTGGCAATTACTTTAAGTATATTTGATATTTGTTCTACTTCTTCATAACCTTCTATTTCAGATAAATGACTGGTCCATTCTTCTGCAGTGCAACAAACAACTTTTATTTTTGTTATTTTCTCAAAAGTTTCAGCTTGTTCTTTTGGAATTGCTACAATTTTAATATTTGATTTTATTTTTTTTGGGCTTTCGTCATTCATTTATATTTCACTATTAAAATGCTATCTTATATGATAAATTTTTCATATAATCTTGTTATAAATCTCTTTATATATTTTATTTGGAAAAAGAAAATGGAGAGTGGTAAAACACTCTTTTATTGTTCATCAGTTAATGGTATCAAGGCAATTTTCTGATTTGGATAATCAATGATAATTTCAAAATTCTGTAAAAAGTTGTATCCAAGTATGCCATATTTAATAATTCCAGGTCTTTTTGATGCTTTATCAATATCCATAGCTATAATTTGGAAATTATTTAATTTGTAATTTGGCAAAGCAAATTCATTTACAATAGTTAAAAATGCTGCTGAATCACCACCAATTCCTTTAGCCATAACTTTGACACCATCAATTGGTTCTATGCCAAGTTTAGTTGCAAAATCAAAAGTTACCACTGTTCCACCAGCACCAGTATCTAAAACAAAAGGATAGGGACCTTCGCCATTAATTGTAATTGGTATAGTTATAAGATGTGTTCCCTCAAGATAATTAAAATCTAGCCATACAATGTCTGATTTTGTTATTGATTTCTCAAGTTTGAATTTCTTAGATTGATAATTCAATGTCATTACAAAGTTCTTTAGTGTTGTATGTCCCAACACACTATGTAAATCTCCAGCACATCCTCGTAGAAGTGCTTTCAGATCTGTAACAATGACTTCTTCATTATCAATAGCTATTTGACCAATAGAAAATCTAGGTAATTTCGCATATTTATGGGGTATATTTGGTTTTGAGATGCTAGGCAAACCATCATCATAAGCTTCTATGCCAAATTTTTCAAGAAGCTTAGGAGTAACTGTTGTAGCTACAGCTCCAGTATCTAGTGTGAAATAGAAAGGTCCTTCATTATTAATGTTAACAGGCAGATGAATATGCCTAGTTTGTGGATCAAGCTTAATTTCTAGTTCCATTTTCTACACCATAGAGAGTATTTTCTTTTTTTAAAGAGGTTTTACCGCAGTAATTATACCACTATGCATGGGTATTTCTTGTTCTTGCCATTTAATTTTACCAGTACTTTCAATATTTACCTTTATATCAGTAAATCCAGCTTTTTCGATTTTTTCAATATATCCTTGTTCAGTTAATGCTCCTGCTACACAACCACACCAGGCTTCTTTATCCTTTTGTAAGGATTCAGGCAAATCACAATTAGCGATTATATCAGCATCAACTAATCGGCCACCAGGTTTTAAAACTCTAAATGCTTCATTGAATACTTTTTGTTTATCCATTGTGAGATTTATTACGCAATTAGATATTACAACATCTGCTATATTGTCTTCTAATGGGAGACTTTCAATATCTCCTTGATAAACTGTAACATTTTCTAAACCCATTTCTTCTGCTTTCTCGGTTGCATGTTCCACCATTTCAGGTGTAAAATCGATTCCAATTGCCATACCAGATGGTCCTATGATTTTAGCTGCACTAAGCAAATCATAACCTGGTCCACTACCAAGATCAACAACTATATC
>JAEOUJ010000195.1 GCA_016839405.1 Candidatus Gerdarchaeota archaeon
AGTTGGCTGAGTTTCTGCTGAAGCTTTCTTATTTCTTTTTCAAGCTCCTTTTTTCGTTTTTCATCATTTTTTGACATATATTTCACCTCAATTATAATAATTATCTGCCAGTTGTCATAGCTACTTTAATTCTGGCTTTTTCTAATTCCTTTTTGAGTTGTTCTTTGATTTTTTTCTTTTCAATATTCATTTTTTCTTTCACACACCTTAATAGCTAATTTTTCTCCTTATGAGAGTGTAATTAACTACGATAGAACTGTATCAACCATCCTATTTAAACCTTTTCAATGGAACTGTAATTACCTACGATAAATCTGTAATTGCTTCTTTTCCTTTTTTCATAATAAAAATCGTTGACACGCGAAAAATACACTAGAAAAATTTTTTATAGAAAAACTAGATTATAAATGATTGAAGAAGAGAGCATGAATATAAATTAACTAATCACGCTTCTCATCTCATGTGAGAGCACCCTCTGATTCAGTGGATGAGCACTTGTTATCTTTGGGTTAAGTGCTTATAGAGCCACCAATGATGCTAGAGCAATCTTCTTTTAGCCCGAGAGAAGAGAATGGTGCTTCTAATAACAGAGATGTTAAGAGCCAGAACATAATAGCACAAATTAGATGAGTCCTAGAATGCCAAACCATAAGTGTTATTGTGTGCTTAGATGGTCGGTCCTTAAACCCAATTTTTTGGTGTTTAATCCGGCCATCTTACTGGTTTAAATTTTTTAATTTCAAAAATCATATTTATTGTTTATTTTTTCATTAATTGAGTTTTTTAGTCTGTGTTGATAAATTTTAGATGCAGTAAAGAAATACTATAAATACAATGACCTCCCTTTGAGATATTGATAAATCAGAAATAGTAATCTATAAATTTGTCATTGTAATATTTGGTGGCGTTTACTCTGGCAGCCTTGAAATCCTCTAATATTAAAATAGCTGGTATTATAGCTTCAATATTATTGATTATTTTTATTTTGCCAGTTGTAACACTAAATAATAATTCACTCTCAAAAATTGACATTATTAGTGAAGGTAACTCATCAAAAACTTGCAATACAAAATTAACAATGAAAATAATTACTGATGATTATCCCAAAATAAAAAATTCATTACCAAAAGATGATTCAAATTTTGGCTCCAAAGCATTAAGCCCTTCTGTAATAATAAGAGGAAATTCATTTACAGTTACTGGTAGATTGTTTGATGAGGAAACTGGAGAAGGATATCCTGGTGAACCAATTTACATTTTTTGGGAATATTTTAACTGGAGTGATTATTATGCAGATCCAAGCGGTTTTCGAAGTCAATATCTAATTGGCCAAGGATCAACTAATAGTAATGGTGATTTCAGTATTAATTGTGCAGATTCAAGCCACTCTAAGAAAACTGGTGATGATATAAATGTTTATGCAGTATTTTTTGGGGATCCATATTTAGGAAAAATAGAGGATAATAGGAAATATATTACTGATACAATTGATTGTTATGCTCAAATTTTTATGATAATGCAAGTTAATGAAACCATTTTACGAGAAGAAGAATATGTTAATGTTATGGCTGGAATGATATTTGATAATACTTCAACTCCAACACCTGTTCTTGCTTCGGAAGGAGAAGATATCACAATAGATTTTTTGGGAACTACAACAACTGAAACAATCTCTGGATTAATGATTGATATAGATATCCAAATTCCAATTGGAACTCAAATTGACACATATTATGAGCTTAGAGTTGCATTTAATATTTCAACGTTAAATCTCCCATTTGTTGTAGGAAATCAAATTTTAAGTGGCTCTCAAATTAGCTTACCTGCTGCAGATTGGAGTAATTCTTCAACAGATATTTATGTTTATGCGGGTGCAGGAATAACATTTGATATAATTGAACCTGTTCCCCCAGTTATAGGCCAAAATCCAGAAATTTTGCGACAAAATACATACATGAATATTACAGGTGTTCTAACAAATGCTTATGGAAATCCATTTAATGAAACTAAAATTCTTGAAATTTTTATTAGTGGCTTCAACACAATTAGTGTAATAGCTGATGTTAATGGTGATTTTACTATTACTTTTCAAGTAAATGAAACATCTTTAGGAGTTGGTGTAAATGAAGTTTATGTTGATGTTCAATCTGGTCAAGGAATTACAGCTCAAATAGAATATCATAATATTACTATTGTAGGAAATTCTACAATGACAACACCAGTTATTTCAGGGAATAATTTAGCCTTACCTGGAGAAAACATTACAATTTCTGGCTATGTTAGAGATATTTATAATAATGATCCAGTCATTAATTTGCCTATTATAGCTCAATGGGAGAGCTTTGGAGCTATTTATTCTACTAATACTACAGTTAGTGGTAGTTATACTTTTGATGTACAAGTACCTCTCTCTGTTAATCCCAACCTACCAAATGGTACAATTTATGTTACATCAAGTGATAGCCAGTATCACACGGGATCAAATACAAGTATAGTTGCGTTTGTTTTTACTGAGCTAGAATTTAGAATAATATTAAATCAAACGCAAATAACAGAAGGAGCAACAATATCAAATATTGGAGGTAACACTCTCTATACTAATTCTTGTTTTACATTTGAACTTAATGTAATAGATCAATTTTCTAGACCTTTAGCTAATCGAGATATATTGATTAATTTAACTGGAATAATTGAATTTACTGATACCACAAATGTTAATGGTTCATTAAGTTTTAATGTGAATGGAACAGAATTAGGCTTTACAAATACAACTTATGGAGTAACTATAACTTTTATTGATAGTCCAAGCAATAGCTTCAGTTTTAACTTGGAAATTAGTAGTATACCAGAAGTAATAACTTCTCCAATATCACCTGGAACAACTACAAATGGAGATACAAGTTTGTTTAATAATATAACAATAGGTGTTTTAATTTCAGTAATATCATTAATCATTATAGTGGCTATAATCTATGGGTTTGGTCGATTTAGAAAGAAAGGAAAAATCGTAGCAGGAGATGCTATAGAAGCCTTAGATCTTCCCACAATAATGAAAATGATGGCTGATGCGGAAAGAGCAAAAGATTACCAAAGAGCTGTCGTTCTTTGCTATCGTGCATTTGAATTGATTTGTATGCAAGATTTGCGAATCGTAAATGCAAGATTTCTTTCCCCAAGAGAACTTGGTTATATTGTAACCAATGCTAATCGCATACCTGCTAGAGATATCAATTTATTAATTAGAAGGTATGAAGAAGCTAGATTTAGTGATCATAAAATCATTAAAAATGCTTTTACAACATCAAAACAAGCTTTGGAAAATATCCAACTTGCTTTGAAAAAAGAGCCAAAAACTCCAAAATAAGAGGTAAAATGAAATGGCAAATAAATTCAATCGAAATGCCTTTATCCTTTCGATAATTTTCATAATATTTTGTTTGCCTATTATTTTATCTGTTACAAGAATTGGCCAAGAAGGATCCAGACAGTTTTCTGTTTATAATGAATTTTGGGATGGAACAAGTAATCTTAGAGAAGCATTAGAAAGTGATGGATATGAATTCAGACCAATAGTTTCTACTCTAAATACATTAACTAGAATAGATACAATGGCACCTCTAGCGATCATTGGACCGACAATCTTTTTTGATCCTACTGAAACAGCTGCATTAGCATATTATATAATGCGAGGAGGAAGTGTTCTCATAGCAGATGATTTTGGTAGAGCAAATGATATCCTTGGTTTAGTTAATACTATTATTGCTCCTTTTATTAGCCAAATTAATATCTCAGCTCTTGGTTTTTCATCATTACCTTTAGCTGGTTTTAAAATAAATGAATCACTACTGATGGATGCTCAATCATATTATTTAAGCCCAGTTATGCCTATATTAAGGAATTTTATAAATTTCCCTGGCGGACCATCAATGAGTGGTGTTAGTCGGGTAATCACAAGCTTTCCATCTTCGATATCATTTTTAGGATATGATAATGCAACAGGTGAAACAAGATGGGTTCCTTCCTTCTCATATGAAGGTGAACCTATTCCTTCAGGGATAATAACTAGTACTTCTAATAGTTGGTTAGAAAAAGATGTTGAAAGTGCTAAACAAGGAGAATATTATCCTGATGAAGATGAGTGGCGAGGTGTTCAATTTTCAGTAATGGTTCCTATTCCATTAGGTGCTGTTGGAGTAGGAAATATCTTGATTTGTTCTGATCCTAGTATTTTTATCAATGAATTACTAGAATTACCTTTTGATAATCTTCAACTTGCTAGAAATATTTTCAATTGGCTTGATATTAATAACTCAAGAGTAATTTATTTTGATGAATCACATTTATCTGCTGGTTTACAAGGTAAAGCATTTTTGAGTGTAATTGATCCTTTTAGCTATATCAGAATGTATTTACGTTATGTTGATTCATTTACAATGTTTCCATTATTAGCACCAATGTTCCCAATTATTATGTTTATTTTCCTTAAAAGAAGATTCACAAAAACAAGGGGACCATCACCTCTTCTGATGACTAAGGTAAAACAACAACGATCAAGATCATTTTTTGCTGCAAAAATGACTTGGTACTTGAATTATCAACAATTCGATAATGCACTTGTTCTGCTTTATCATCGATTGAAAAGATTAACTCAGAAGAAGTTTGGATTGACAGAAGATTTGAATTCAGAATCAATTCTTGAATTGTTAAAAGAAAAATATCCAATGGAATTTAACTTTGAGGAAATGGAAAAAACACTAAATCGTGTGGAAATAATTACTCAAAAGTCAAGAAAGATTTCTGAACAAGAATTCACTCAATTGGTTATTGAAATTAAAAATATTGAAGATGTTATTACAAAACCAATTATCGTTTAAATTTAATCATGATCATCAATATAATAACTGATGTAAAAAAAAATAAAAAATCGGGGTATGTAAAAAATGGATGAATTTGTTCCCCCTCCACCTCCAGATAAAAAAAGTTCTTCATCCAGAGAACTTGTTGATGTTTCAGATGTGGAGAGAATTGCTAGAAGCATTGCAGATGAGCTGTCTAATCACATAATTGGAATGAAAAGTATCGTTCAAAATTTAATAATTACATTATTATGTGATGGCCATATACTTTTGGAAGGTGTACCTGGAATTGCTAAGACAACTTTGGCAAAATTATTTGCTGCAACATTAGGTTGCAAATATAAAAGAGTTCAATTTACTCCAGATTTGTTGCCTTCAGATGTATTAGGTACAAATGTTTTTGATCAAAGATCTGGAACATTTAAACTTCGACGAGGGCCAATTTTCACTAATATCCTATTAGCAGATGAAATTAATAGAGCACCACCAAAAACTCAAAGCGCTCTCTTGGAAGCTATGGCTGAACGTCAAGTATCAATTGAAGGTAATACTTATCCTTTGTCTTCACCTTTCATTGTTATTGCCACACAAAATCCGATTGAACAAGAAGGCACATATCCATTGCCAGAAGCTCAATTAGATCGTTTCTTAATGAAATCTGTTGTTGGTTTGCCAACTCCAGTTGAAGAAGAGCGTATCATTCAATTGAAACACAAACCAGAAGATAATAGGATAAATGAGATTACCACACCAGAAACAATCATTCGTTTACAAAAAATTGTTCGTGATGGAATTTATGTTGATCAAGGTATTATTGAATTTATCCGTGATATAACGGTTAGAACTAGAACAGACCCAAGATTACTACTTGGTGGCAGTCCAAGAGCTAGTATTGCTTTACTAAATTCTTCCAAAGCTTTAGCAGCTATATCTGGTCGAGATTATGTTGTTCCCGATGATATAAAACGAATTGCTGTTGATGCAGTCTATCATCGTTTAATTCTAAAACCAGAAGCTGATTTAGAAGGAATTACATCACAATCAATTGTTAAGGATTTAATTCGAGATATTCCTGTTCGAGAAACAAGATAGAATGTATTTATATTAATAGTTGAGTTGATGGTATGATTTCAAAAAGAGGTTCCTTCATCCTTTTCGGAGGATTATTTATGATTTCTATAGGCCTCGCTCTAGAAGGAATTGTACCAGTTTTTGATATTGTTGTCTTAATAACTCAACAAGAATTACTCTATAGTGTTTCTGATATAATTGTAATGTACTTCTTACTAATTGGAATATTAATGGTAATAGGCACTACTTTTGGTTATCCTATATTCCGAATTCAGGCAAATACAGAAGGAATAATTGTTGAAAGAATTCTTGATAAAAGAAAATGTTTTGCGGGAGATTATATACATATTAGGATAACAGTTCAAAATAAAGGACCAAATGCAATTGATCATCTTGAAATCTATGATGCATACCCCGAAACCATGGATTTGGTGTTAGGTGAGAATTATATATATTCGCGTATAAAAGCTGGAGCAAAAGTGGAATTTTCCTATATCTTACGAACACCTGTGAGAGGATTGTATAAAATTGGTCCAACAAAAGTAATAATTCATGATAGATTAGGTTTTTATCAAGAAGAGAGAATTAAAGAGGATTTTGATGAAGTGCTTGTTTATCCTTCTTACGAAGATATTAAGAAATTAAAAACTCTTGGTGCAAAAAGACAACTTGGAAAGATGTTTGGAATCCATAGGACAAAATTAAAAGGAACTGGCATGGAATTCTGGGGTATTCGTGATTATTTTCCAGAGGATGCCTTTAGATATATTGATTGGAAAGCATTTAGTAGAACAAATAAATTACAAATACGCGAATTTGAAACAGAAAAAAATATTCGTGTAATGGTTTTATTAGATATTTCTCAAAGTATGGGTCAAGGTTTAATTCGAAATACTAAGCTTGAATTTAGTATTAGAGCTTGTGTGTTATTGGCTCATATGGCTCAAGAAAGAAAGGATATTGTAGGATTAGCTACTTATAATAATCGAATAAGAACGTTCACAAAACCTGGTCAAGGATTTAGTCATCTAAATCGTATGTTAGAAGATCTAGCTTATGCAATGCCAGATGGACCTTCTTATTTAACTCGAGCAGTTCAAGAATTAATTATGAGAACAAGAAGTAGAGGATTACTATTCATAATAAGTGATCTTGAAGGAAAAAGAAAAGACATTTTAGATGGACTAAGAAAAGCTTCTGCAGCTGGATTTGATGTAATAGTAATTTCACCATTTGGACCATTCTTTGAAATACAAAACACTCAATTAGGTCCTACTGAGAAAGCTTTAGGAGAAGCCATTGCAGAAGAATATTATGAAATTAGAAGACGTTTGAGTAAAGACATTCAACGATATCGAGCAGGTGTAGTATCTGTTGGACCAGACGATTTCTTGGTTTCAATAATAAATGAATATATAGAAGCAAAAAGGAGAGGAATTGGTCTTGTCTGATGATGCATATAACACACGTGTCGAAGAAAAACGAGTAAGAAGAATGCGGAATCTACTTAATATAAATAGGATTTTTGCAGCTGCAATATTCATTAGTGGATTTGCTTTAGTAATAAGCTCAATTGATCGTTCGGTATGGAATTTTCAATCATTTTGGTATGG
>JAEOUJ010000196.1 GCA_016839405.1 Candidatus Gerdarchaeota archaeon
ATTGCATAATCAATAAATTCTTTATTTAATGGATTTTCACATTGTTTATTTTCTTCACAAAATAGACATTTTACATATCTTGATGATTCAAGAATTTGATACTCACTTAAACCAATTCTCGAAACAATATCATTAATCTCTTCTCTTGTAAATGTTTTCTGGTGATAAATACCTAACATGCTATCAATTTCTGCATGAAATGCATGTGTTAAAATATCTATTTTTTGAGCTTTAGTTTGTCCCCCATCACAACACATTTCTTGAAGGATAAAAAATCCATTCTTTTTTAAAACACGTAACATTTCTGATAGTACCAGTTCAATATTCTCTAAATGATGTAATGAATTTGCTATTGTTACAATATCAAAACTATTATCAGGAAAAGTTAATCTTTCTCCTTTCATAAATCTAATTTTAACTGGTTTTTCCTTGAATCTCTTTCTTGCTTTTTTTATTTCTTCTTTATCACTATCAATTCCAATAAATGTCTGATAATTTTTGAGAGACTGCATTAGAGTTTCTATAAAATCGCCATCTCCAGTAGCAACATCTAGTATTTTTTTTCCTGAAATATCTCTTAGTAAATCATAAATTTCTATTGCACCGGATTCTTTTAAATAAATAGGAGTGTCTTCCATGATTTCCCCCATGAAGGTAATTGTTTTATCGAATTTTAAATTTACTTTTAGATGATTTAGTTAATTTTTCAAAAATATCTCAAATATCATAGATAGAAAATGATTTATGAATTCCTATTGTATTGTAATCTTCAGCAATGAAAAATTCCAAACATGAACCTAAAATCCTTGCTGGAATATGTCACAAAAATTGTCCTATTGAATATAAAACTTCTCGAAAGAAAAAACTTCGTAATAGTTTGTTGATTTTTCTTTTCATAAATTTAATCTGGCTTATTTTTAGAACAGGAACTAAACCTTCAAGAATAGTTTATCCATGTCAAAGAGCTGCTATACAAAACATTTCATTAGCAGTTGGATCACTTATACCTTTTCTTTCATTAGCAGCATTTTCTAGAAAAAAGCAAAATTGGATAGCTAATATCAAAATTTTTCTAATAGTTTTTCTAATAATTACTCCACTCGGTGGAGGAATCATTCTTCAAAAAACAACTTCTATAACAGAAGTTGGATTACAAGTTAATTCATATACTTCAGCTTCTGAATTTACATCTGATATTTTTGTTGTAAATGGTCCCGAGGTTGCTCATATTACAAATTTAATTGAGCTAATGGGTAGTCATGGTTTATTATTTTATCAATCATCTGTTAATGGTTTAACCTATGGTCCTAATGGATTAATTGCTTCATCTGATGTTGTTTTGATTAAGAATAATTGTCAATGGTCACAACGTGGTGGAACAAATACTGATTTGCTAAAAGAATTAATTCAAGCTATTATAGATCATCCTGATGGTTTTACCGGTGAAATTGTTATAGCTGATAATGGTCAAGGAAGAGGTAGGATGAATTGGGGTCAAGCTAATGCTATAGATCAAAGCCAATCAGCTCAAACTGTTGCTGATTCATTTTCAACAAATTATAATGTTTCAACATTCCTTTTAGATACAATTAGAACAACTAGAGTTGATGAATTTTCAGTTGGAGATATGAAAAATGGTTATGTTGTTTATGATTCTGCAGATCTAGATAGTGGTGTTTATGTTTCATTTCCAAAATTTAACACAACCTTTGGTACTATGATTAGTTTCAAAAATGGCATTTGGAATGGCACAGATTATGAACAAAAGCTTAAGATAATTAATGTTCCTGTTCTAAAATCTCATAGTGGATTTGCAGTTACTGCTTCAATGAAACATTATATGGGTGTTCAAACACAAGCACTAGCTAATGGACATCAAACAATTGCCACTGGAAGTATGGGCACTTTAATGGCTGAATTAGGTCTTCCAACACTCAATATAATTGATGCAATATGGATAAATGCAAATCCTGCACCATCTATATCTAATGGACCTTCAACAAGCTATAGTGAAGCTACCAATGTTAGTGTATTAATGGCAAGTTTGGATCCAATTGCCCTAGATTATTTTGCTGCAAAACATATACTATTACAGACAGCTAATCTTCTTGGTAAATCAGGTACACATACATTAGATCCAGAAAATAATGATAGAAGTGGATTAGAAGAAGCATTTGGTGTTTGGTTGGAGCTCTCGAAAGATGAATTACTTAGAGCTGGTTTTAACGTAACTTCTAATGAAGAAGAAATGAATATTTATGCTAATTCATTAGTGTTAAATATTGGTCCTTCTGAAACTTCAAGATTCTGGCTATGGGTTGGCTTAGGTAGTTCTGGTGCTGTTTTAGTAATAATTCTTTCAATATATGCTATTATTACCTTTAGAAAAAAGATAAAAACAAAACTATTTGAAAAAGTAGAAAATGGTTAGACATTGAAGAATAAAATTATTTCAAGTGATAGCTAATGATTTCCAATGAGAATATTCACCTAATTTTTCAGAAAATAGGCTGTGATGTCTTGGAAAATTCATTTCTAGGAAAAGGTGAAGCTTCAATCGTTCTTAAAGTCAAAACTAAGAATGGCACATACGCTTTGAAAACTGCTTTGTACCCAGAACGAAAGAAAAAAATTTTACAAGAAGCGGAAATACGGAAGTACTTTATTAATGAAGGATTGAATTTTATTCCATCACCTAGGTATTCAGATGAATTGTTTTTTCCAAATGGTGCAGTTATTTATGATTATGTAGAAGGTAAAAAACCAAATTTCAATGATCATGAGACTATTAAACAGTTTGCTCTAATTGTTGGTAAAATTCACGCAATCGATTTTGAAATTATAAATGATGGCTCTAGTATAATAGAGAATTTGTATACATCACTTGAACAAATTATACATAAGATTACTAATACTTATCCTCATTTAATGAATGATTCAATACTAGCTGCATTTGAATATGCTTTGAATGAATATACACAAATGATTAATCGTGAGAGAGATAAATTCACAATTGGAATAAAAGCTCGGTTACACGGAGATTTAAGTGATAATTTTATAATAGATTCCAGCAATAAAATATGGCTACTAGATTGGGAAAATTCAGAGTATGGCGATGTTACAGATGAACTTTGTTGGTTTCTTTTTGTTAATAAAATATCCAAAAAAAACATTGAAATTTTCTTTCAAGAATACAAAAAGAATTTCAATCCTGCAAAAAAAATCAACTTTATTGATATTTACCCTCTATACTTTGCAATAACTCCAGTTTATAATATCTGTTTTGGAATAAGCCAGTTGGATATGAATATCAAGCAGAAATTGGAACCAGAGCGTAAATTACGAGATTTAGTTATTTCAGCTAAAAATTGGAAGCAATTCTTTTCAAGTAAAACATCATCATTGATTATTGAAGGAATAGACTCTCTTACACAAAAAATTTCTTAATAAAAGAGAACCACAATAGTAGAGAAATTTACTAAATAAAAGATTAGAAGGTGAAATAAATGAGCGATTTTGATCAAATAGAGCGAGAAATTGAGAGTGTTCAAAGAACATTATATGATATACAACGAGTAATGGAATACCAAAACAAGAATTTAGAAAGTTATCTTGATAGAATTGCTAGGGCTATAGAAAAAATAGCAGATAAAATTTAGAAATAAATTAATGCTTATACATCACTTTTTCTCAAAATCTTACCAGCTTTAATTCCAAGATGTTTCCCTTTTTCTATTGTAATTTTACCATTTACAATTACATATTCTATCCCATCTGGATTTTGAAGAGGTTCTGGAAAAGTAGCTTTATCATTTATTTTTTCTGAATCAAAAACTACCAAATCAGCATACATATTCTCTATTATCAATCCTCTATTTTTCAAACCTAACCTTTGTGCAGGAAAAGATGTCATTTTACGGATAGCTGTTTCTATTGGCATAATCTTTTCTTCTCTAACATAATGCCCTAATATTCTAGGAAATGTTCCAAAGTATCTTGGATGTGGTTTACCATGACTTAAAGGACCTGTTAAAGGAATAGAAGAACCATCTGTACCAATCATTGTATATCTTCCTATCATAATTCGTTGTATATCCTCTTCTCCCATGCTTTTTACTGTCATACTAACTTTTGCTTCTTCATCAATAATTATTTCACACAAAACTTCAAATTCATCTTTGTTACCTATCTCTCTAGTAATTTCAGCTATATTATTACCTATAAAAGAAGACCATTTATCAGATTCTAAATAGGAAATGAATATACAATCCCATCCAATATTTTTCACAAAACTTTCAAAACTTGAACCCTCATACATATCCTTTTTGATTTTTTCCTTCGTTTTTTCATCTTTTAAACGTTCAATTAATTTCTCAATTCCTCCTTCATGCGTCCAAGGGGGGAGTAAAGTTATTAATGAAGTTGCACCACGATTGTATGGATACTGGTCACAAGTTATATCAATTCCTCGATTATTAGTTTCTTCTATTAATTTTAGAGTTTCTTTGCTTTTACCCCAATTAGCTTTTCCAGATACTTTATGATGAGCTATTTGCCCTGCAATACAACCTGATTTTTCAACAATATAAATGACTTCCTGAATTGCATCTAACACTAAATCTCCTTCATTTCTTATATGACTAAAATACAAGCCATTATAATTAGCAACCACTTTGGCAATCTCAAGAACTTCAGAAGTATCTGCAAAAACCTGTGGTGTGTATATTAAACCGGTGGAAATTCCAAATGCCCCTGCTTCCATTGCATCACTAACATAGTCTTTCATTTTATGTAACTCCTCTTTTGAAGGTTTTCGGTTTTCATAACCCATGACTGCTAACCTAACCATGCCAAAACCTATAAGATGGGCTACATTTGAAGAACAGCCTAATTTTTCCATTTCATCTAAATATTCACTAAATTTTGTCCAAGTAACATTATACTCTAATCCAGGGGGTGCTGCCATTGAAAATTCTTTTTCAAATAATTCTTTTTTCTCTGGATTAACAGGAGCTAATGACGCACCACACATACCTACAACTAATGTAGTTATGCCTTGTTGTAAAGTAGATGGCGTTTTCGGTTCAAAAGGAATGGTATAATCAGCATGAGAGTGAATATCAATAAATCCAGGTGCAACAGTTAATTTATGAGCATTGATAATTTTATTAGCTTTATAATCATTTTTTGTTTTTCCAATAAAAGAAATCTTGCTCTTACTAATACCAATATCTGAATAATAACCTGGATTACCTGTTCCATCAATAATCTTAGCATCTTTAATTAATATCTCAAAATTCAATGCAATCATATCCATTATATCAAGAGTTATAGTAATGATATTTTATTAATATATTCTACTTGTTTTTTTATGTCTACTGTTAATATTCGTCCAGGTATAATTGAAGATTATGAAAAAATAGCAAATGTGTTTATGAATTCTTTCCTATCTGAGAAAATAGATTCAGATAGGTATAAAAAAATAGTTGATTATTATAAATTAATAATTGAAGAGAATCTAACTAACTTTACAGTTTTAGAATTAAATAAAGAAATCATAGGCATTGGTGGAGAAACTCGATATAATGGATCTTCAATTATTGGTTATATAGGCATTATTCCATCACAACGAAGAAAAGGCTATGCTACTCAGATATTTGATAAAATATTAAATGAATCTAAAAAATTTAATTCAACATTTGAGCTTTTTGCTAACATTGGCGCTGATTCTCTCTACAAGAAATTTGGCTTTGTTGTTGAATATTTAACATTTAAATGTGAGATTTCTTCTAAGAGAGCTGAAAACTCAAACATGGATATAACAATTAATACTGAAATTCCTAGTTGGATATTAAAAATGGATAAAAATGCGTTAGGATATGATCGGTCAAAATTACTCTACTTTCTTTTAAATTCTAAAAAAACTCAATTAGTAAGTATTGAAAAAGATGGATTCGCATTTTGTAATGAGAAAACAATTGGACCGATAATTGCTAGAAATGAAGAAACTGCTGAGAAATTAATAAGTTATTATCTATTATCTGGTGATAAAATTATATTCATTCCAGAATATAATGAATTTTTACTTGAATCTTTCACATATAAGAAAGCACAAACATGTATAAAGATGATTTTAGGAGAGCAACCTAATCGTAATATAGAATGGATATATGGTTTCAGAGCATTTGCTACAAGTTAAACGATTAGGAATACAACTGAGTTTTAAATTCTAGAATTTGCTTGTAAAACAAGTTTTAAAAAACAAATTAACTTCATTTGATTTGTTCTCAGTCTTATCTAAACAAATTATAATTGGTGGGTTATACTAGAAACAAAAACCTCATGATAAGAGGGGTAATTTAATGATCGCAGATGCTTCCTTCAAAGAAAAAATGAGTACTTTAATTATCGATGATGAAGAAGATATTAGAGAAATATTCATCGAAATTCTCAAGAGAAATGGGTATAAAAATGTGGAAAGTGTAGGATCCGGAGAGGAAGCAGTTGAGAAGTTCAAAAAAGAACCTATTGATATTGCATTAATTGATCTTAATTTGCCAGATATAAATGGTATAGATTTGATAGGTAAATTACGAATAATTAACCCAGATGCAGAATTCATTATAATAACAGGTTATGGTTCTTTAGATTATGCCATAAAGGCAATGCAAATTGATGTTGGGGCTTTCCTTGAAAAACCAGTTAGTTCTGATAAATTACTTAGAACTCTTGAAGAAGTTATGATCAAACTTAATCTAAAATTAGAGAATCAAAAATTCTTTGAAGATTTAGGATTAGCTAATAAACAAATTATGTTTCTAAATGATCTTTTAGTAAATAATGTTGATGAATTAAATCAATCATTACTTCTAACAATGGTTCAAATAGAGAAATTAAACCCAACAAATGAGCAGAAAAAAGTTTTACGTTTATTTCAACAAGCAATTAGAAAAAATGCTCGATTAACTCGTAATATTAAGAAATTACAGTCAATTTCTAATAAATCAGATTCTGATCTAGTAGATATTGAGCTTTCATCTATTTTTAATAATGTAATAAACCGCCTTCGTAACGATTATAGTGATAAGAAATTTGAAATAATTGGTGATTACCATAAAGAAAGACATATTCATGCAGATAATGATTTAATGCACATGTTAACAGAATTGTTTCTTATATCGATTTTAAATGATCCTAGTCCAAAAATTAAAATTAATGTTAATTTTTCTGAGGTAGAAAAAAATCAAGAAAAATATCTTAAAATGAATGTTAAAGCCTTTCATTTAAAATACATATATGATCAAAGAGATATTACACAACCAACTGATTTGAAAATATCGACAAATGAATATTCATTTCAAGATTTAGGACCTTTTATAATTAATTCATTAATACGTTTGTATAAGGGATATGTTGAATTACCAGATAAAGATAGCAATAATTTACTGGATATATATTTACCATTAGGCCAAAATTAATTCTTGATATAAAAAACCAAAAGAAGCTTTTAAGCTTCTTCTAATTTTGATTTTCTTTACGTTGTTGACGCCTTAGCAAGAAAGTCATCAAACCTAGAGTACTTAAAATAACCAGTATAAATGATAAATATGGAATACCTGCTGCTGATGTAGTCCTTGTAGATGTATAAATTAATTCAGTTCCATTTGTAGTTGTTGTAATTATTGTTTCTAAAATCCCCCACCAATCAGCCATCGTTGGAGCATAAAGTGATGTAAACATAAGTACCCAAAATAGAGTAAATAATGCCAAATAAGGAAAGAAGCCACTAAAAATAACTTCCTTAAAATTCCATTCTAGTTTAAATAAGTAGTAACCTCCAGCAGTTATTGCTGCATAAACTCCAAGCATGAGGATCAACCACCAACCTCTTTGTGCACCTACTAGACCTAAAATAATCCCAAGAATGCAACCTGTTAAAATTTTAATCCAATATAATCTTTGATTATTATCCATTTTTTTAATTGATTTCAATCTTCGTTGGAACCAATTTAAATCAGATTCCTCTATTGTTTCCTTTTCAGCTAGTGAAAAATCTTCAGGAAGTTCATATTCATCATAATCTATATCATCTTTATCAACTTTAGTTGTAGGCTCTCCTTCAATTTCACCATCATAGCTGTCTTCATATTCACTTAAATCAACTTCTTCTTCGGCTTTTTCCTTATTAGATTTGGAGGAAACTTTTTGATTACGTTTCTTTTTTGACATTATTGGTGATCTCCTTTGAAAGCATCAATGACTAATTTCGATATTAATGCAATAATCAATGAACTTACACAGCGTTTTAGTGGAAGCGAACTTAAAAACATTTTTGAACTTAGTGGTAAGTTCTTTTTTAGATTTAGAACGAAAACTGAAGGCACACAAATATTAGTTGTAGATCCTGGTAAAACAATCTATATAACGAAATATAAACGCAATTTTCCTCCAAGTCCTTCTGGTTTATGTAAGGTATTCCGCATACATATTAAAGGTAAATGGTTAAAATCAATTTACCAATATGATTTTGATCGTATTTGTGTTTTAGAATTTGAAGCTTTTGAAAAAGTGTATACTTTAATTATCGAATTGTTTAGTAAAGGTAATGTTATTTTAATAAGTCCAGAAAAAAAAGTATTAGTAGCATTAAATTACAAAAAAATGCGTGATCGTGATATACATCCAGGGATTGAATTTCAATTTCCACCAAGCAGTGGTCAAAATTTCATGGAAGCAGATTTAGATTGGGTTGCTTCCCAATTAAAAGAAGTGAAGGAAAAGGATATTGTAACACTCATTTCAAGAACATTAAATATAAACAAATTATATGCCCAAGAAATTTGCTTGCTTGGTAATATAAATCAAGAATTAAAACCTGATGAAATTTCTGATGAAATTATTAATGATATTATTTCTGCTGTTAAAAAA
Organism: Candidatus Gerdarchaeota archaeon; assembly: GCA_016839405.1. Next base: position 8,929 of record JAEOUJ010000196.1, read on the forward strand.
TTACGAAAAAAAACTTTAGATAATAAATTAAAATCACAAAAATACTATACCAAAGATACTAATGAATTGATTGACATAACACCTTTTCCATTAGATGCTTATAGAGAATATAAACAAGTGAGTCACGATTCTTTTTCAGAAGCCCTTGATGAATATTTTAGTACTATAGATGTTGAAATGGAATCCACTGTTGAATTAACAGCTGAAAATAAGAAAATAAAACATCTAATAGAAGTAAGGAAAAAGCAAGAAACTCATTTGGATAATATGCAAAATCAAGCAGATGAAGAAAAAGAGAAAGGGAATTTAATTTATCTTTATCTTGCAGAATTAGATGAATTACTTCAAACAATTACTAATGCAAGAAGGAAAAACATCAGTTGGGATGAAATAAAAGATAAATTAATGGAAGCTAGTGAGAAAAATGTCAAAGGTGCTCGTTTATTAAAGAAAATAAAAGAGAAAAACAAGAATATAATCGTAGAATTGGATGGAAAAGAAATTACACTAGATTTTCTAAAAACAGCATCTGAAAATGCAAATGATATGTATAAATTAGCTAAGAAATCAGAAAGTAAGATTCCTGGTGCACAAAAGAAAATTGATGAATTAAACGCACAAATTTCTAAACTTGAAGCTGGTTTAGAAGTAATGACCCAAAAGGAATCAATTTTAATTGAAAAAAAGAAAAAAGAATGGTTCGAAAAATTCCATTGGTTTAGATCATCAGATGGATATCTTGTAATAGCTGGTAAAGATTTACGCTCAAATAATGATTTAGTTAAAAAATATCTAGAAAAAGATGATTTGTTTTTACATGCAGATATACATGGAGCTTCTGTAGTTGTAATAAAATCTGAAGGTAAAGAAATTCCTAAAACAACAATCAATGAAGCAGCACAATTCTCAGTTGTTTACTCAAAAGCATGGAAGGATAATCTAAGCTCTCAAGATACATACTGGGTTAATTCAGATCAAGTTTCTTTTTCTGCTCCATCTGGTGAGTATTTAGCAAAAGGCAGTTTTATTATAAAAGGAACAAAAAACATAATAAAAAATGTCCCATTAGAAATTTCTGTTGGGGTTGTAATCGAAGAAAAATGGGCTTTTGTTGTTTGTGGACCACATAATGTTTTAGAGAGATTGAAAAGCGTAGAAAAATCAAAAATAATCAAATTAATTCCCGGTGATATCATTAAAAGTAAAATGGCAAAAACTATTGTTAATATATTCCTTGAAAATATTGATGAAAAAGATGCATCTAAGATTAATGCAATAGCATTAAATGAACTAATCTCCATTCTTCCAGGTGATTGTTTTATTAAAAAAGATTAAACTAATTACAAATAGAAATAAAAGAAATCGGAAGAGTAAACTCTTTCCGAAATGGCTTCGAAAGGAAGCTTAATGGTGTATTTTTTAAATGCGTATCTATTGAATATCGATATTTGAACTATCATACCCTTCAGCTAAAAGGAGATCTTTAATTCTATATCGATGGTCACCTTGAAGTTCAATAACTCCATCTTTAGCAGTACCACCACAAGCACATTTATTCTTTAGACGTGTTGTTAAAGAATTAAGATCAACTTCTTTGGGGTTGATTCCCATTATCAAAGTGACTTCTCGTCCCCATTTTCTTGTTTCAATACGCACTTTAATCCTTTGTTCTTCCTTGGCAATAGCTTGGCACATACAAAGCTCATCTGGAAGCCCACATTTCGGACAAGTTCCTGGCATAATATTTATCCTCTAAATTTTTACCTCGCAATTTTTGTGAAAGTTAATTCATTATGTGAAATAATATAATAAATAGTTTTTCTTATAAAAGTTTGTTTTTATATAAAATTCTCTA
>JAEOUJ010000197.1 GCA_016839405.1 Candidatus Gerdarchaeota archaeon
AAATTTCCTATCGAACCGTCTGATTTTATAACTCTATGACATGGAATAAAAGGTCCACAAGGATTGTTTTTCATAGTCGTACCAACTGCTTGATTAGAATGAGGTGACCATTTTGGATTTCTTCGTGCTAGTTCTTTAGCTAAATCACCATAAGTTACTACTTTGCCTTTAGGAACCTCTGCTAATAATCGAAGAATAGCTTGTTGATATGGAGCTAATTTAGCTAATTTTTTTTCATCCTCTTGAGTAATTTCATACATTATAATAATCCTCTTTAGACTATTATGACTTTAACTAATCAATATAATGAAGTTTGTTAATAATCTTGTATAGTTATTAAAGATTATTCAACTAGGATCACAAGTAATTATACCTGGAAAACCTTCTGAACCTTCAACAGTAAATTTTGCGTTAGAAAGTTTCTCAATTATATGAATATTAGTTAAAGTATGAAGAGTGATTTTTGTGGTGTCAACTATAGATGGAAATTGAGATAAACCCATCCAAATTATCAATTGATCAGCAAGATGAAAATCAATTGGTCGTCCCGAATTCAATTGTTCTATAAGGTTATTTACAGCAGTTTCAGCAACTTTCTCTGCAGGAATTCCTACTTTACCTAAACCATCACCAGCAATAATAGTTCCATGATTCGTATATGCCCATAAAGTAATTCCTGTACCCTTACCTATATGTGGATCATATTTTGGTTCATACCACTCTTTTTCAATGGAACTAATTTTATATTGTCTTGCTTTAAGTTCATTAATTGCTGTATTGATCATTCGTTCAGGTATATGCTCAGGTAATTGAACAGCATAGGCATTTCCAGATATATAATTAATTTTCATTACATCTTCGAATTTGAAATTAATAGGTTTCATACGAACTATAGGGGCTATATCACAAGAAATTGTTCCTCCACCTTTTGGATAATGCCCTCTTCGACCTAAACAAAGAGTAATATCTAGCCCTAATTTCTCCAATGTAGGTTTGTAAACATGTTTTAAATAATCATATGGAGGAGCCATTGGAACATCAGTTCCACCTTTTAATAACAATTTTACAGGATTTGGAGCATGAATTGCTACTGGAATTAAAGCTTGTAAAAGAAGTGTTAAACTTCCAGCAGTTTGAACATCAACTTTGAATTCTCCGCCAATTATTTTACCTGGGATAAATTTGATATAATCTGAACCCACATATGCTCCTTTTAGTTCAGCATTACACATTTTGCCAATAGCTTTTATAACAAACATATGTTGATTTCTTAAACCAGGTTTTGAACGTTTAGCTCTTATATTTATGATCTCAATTGGTTTTTGATAAACTGCAGCGAGAGCAACACTATTTCTAACAATAGACCCACCACCCTCAAGAACACTACCATCAATTGTTACCATTTCAGTCAAAGAAAATCCACTCAATATCGCCTTCTTCTTTTGATTTTTTAATAGAATCATTTTTTTGTGATTTGAAATCCTGTTGATATGGCTGTTTTTTATCGGGAATTTTTTCAATTATTTGTTGTATAATTATCTCTAACTGATTAACATTCTCTTCTATAGTTGCAATAGGTGGATACTCACCAATTATTTTATACACATTAGTTAATTCATCTTCTTTAAGAACATCAGTTTTATTAACAAAAGAATAAAATGGAATTTCAACGAATATTTCCTTTATTTCATTGAATAAATTAAGTTGTTGTTCCAATGTTAAAGGAGCTTCTTTTGTAGGATCAAATAAAAAGACAATTACATCAGCTAAATGTTTTAGAGCAATTATACTTCTCATTTCTATAGCATTTCTCTCTGAAAGAGGTCTGTCTAATAATCCAGGAGTATCTAATAATTGAATTGATATGAAACCAGATTTCCTGTGACCGCAAATTAATTCCTTGGTTGTAAAAGGATAAGAAGCTATTTCTGGTTTTCCAGTAGAGATTAATTTTACGAAACTTGATTTTCCTGCATTTGGTGCTCCAGCAAAAGCGATTGTTTTTTCATAGAGATTAAAATCAGGCACTTTAGAGAGTTGTATTTTAGCTTCTATTAATTCATCAAAAGGTTCTTTCAATTTCTTTATTGTTGAACCAATCCGACCTATAGCCTCTTGACGTATTTTGTGGGCTTCATCAGTAGATTCGCTTTTTCCAAGTTTTCTCGAGACATCTCGTTCAATGCTAGATAAAGCTCGCCTAGTGTTATTAATTCTAGAAAGAGATGTACGTAATTTTTCAATACCAAAAAGAACTTCAATCAATTCTTTATGAAATGGATGTAATTCTTCAATGATAGGAAAATTACTAACAATACTATCCAATTGCATGTCTAAATCAGGAAAAATAGTACGAAATTGCCTGAAATAAAGCGTTTTGTAAAATGAATAATCTGAACGCTTTTTCTTAACTGATTTTGGAGCATCTATTCTAATCTTTTTTAATTTAGAAAAAATAATATCAGCCAATTCATCGGAGGTTGGAATCCTAGGTATACTTTTAAATTGACTCATTTAGATAGCTCCGTTTTACATTCATCATAGCATATAGATTTTCATGCATAATTTCATAGTAAAAAATATTTGGTAAAGAAAAATGAAAAATAGATTATTTCTAACATTTATTTTATTAATCTTCTTTACTTCTAGAGATGTATTCTTGTAATATCTCATCTAATAAGCGTTTTCCTCTATAACTATATCTATCTTCATCTTTCTTTTCCTGAACTCCGGTAAGGACTTTTTGTATGTGAATATTTTCTGGTGGTTTAAATTCAATTTTTGCAGAGGGAATAATTTTCTTAATACCCTCAGCAATTTCTTTAGCTGAAACCCAAATTCCATCAACATTTACTATTTCAAAATGAATATCTTTGCTTCGCCAAAGATTGATTAGTATTTGAACAGCATCATCTATGTAGATAATAGGAACTATAGTATCAGGTGAAACTTCAGCTATGTATGGTTTCCCTTTAATAGCTTCCTCAACCATTTGGGTGGGGTATTTAGTAACACCCAAGAATGGATTTCTGCCTGGACCAACAACTACAGGAAATCTTACAGCACGAAAATTAATATCATATTTTTTAGAATATATTGAACCAATAATTTCAGTACATATTTTGAATGAACTATACACAGTCCAAGGATCTAATAAATCCTCTTCAGTAAAAGGAGGTTTGCGATCAGGACCAAAAACTGTAGCTGAACTTGGATAAATTATTGTTTCTACGCCTTGTTTACAAGCACTTCTTATAATATTCATAGTGCCTTCAACATTCACCTCAAAAGCTTTGTAGGGATCTTCTTCAGTATCTGGAGGCATAAGTGATGCTAAATGAAAAACACTTGTGAAATTATATTTTTCAAAAATTTCCTCAACATGTTGTCTATTGGTAATATCACCTGTAATAAGAATCAATCCTTTAGCTTTATCTTTAATTTTTTCAGCCTTAATATCGAATATAACAACCTCTTTATCAGCCTCAAGCAACCTTTCAGCTAAATGAAATCCGATAAAACCAGCACCGCCTGTAATCAATATTGCCATAGAATTACCTTCTAATAATATATTCTGTTTGTATATTTCTTTAGTTCTTTCTCTTTTAAAACTAACTAAGACATTATTTATTATTATTTATAGCTGGTTTAAGAAGAGATTGATATAAATCAGTTCGTCGATCATGGAAAATATGGTTATTTGATGTTACCATTTTATTTCGTGCTATTGATGGGTCAATATCAATTATACCTAACTCTTCTTTATCTTTTGATGCTTGTAATAGAAGTTCCATTTTAGGACTTGTGATTTGACTCATTCCTGTGAACTCAAGGCTATTATTAGGTCTGATATCTTGACCAATTCTATTTGCAGTAATAGTAAAAATTCTATTTTCAATTGATCGGGCTAACATAGTTTTCTGAGCAAAAGGTAAAACGAGATTTGCTGGATGGCAAATAATTTCTGCACCATTTAAAGCTAATATACGTGTTATTTCTGGAAATATCCAATCAAAACAAACAATAATTCCAATTTTAGTTTTTCCAATATCATAAACTTTGAGTGGACCATTACCTGCATAAAAGAATTTTTTTTCTCCATCAAACAAATGGATTTTTTGATAAACGTCTATATAACCATCAGGTGCAATGAAAACTGCAGAATTATAGAAGCTATTATCTTTCTTTTCACAGAATCCTGCAATAATATATGTGTTAGTTTCTTCTGCTGCTTTTCGCCAAGCTTTCAAGGTAGGTCCATTTGGTGATTCTTCACCTAAACGTTTCAGTTCATTTATATCAATAAACAAATACCCAGTATTACATAATTCGGGTAATACGAGTAAATCTGCTTCTGCTCCTTTATTGATTAATTCAACAGATTTCTCAATATTTTTTTCTTTTTCACCAAATATTGGACTGAATTGAATGAAACCAACTTTCATAATTTTATCCTCAATAATTTAACATTAAATTATATCTAATTAAAAATTATTGAGTGATAAATTAAATTATTAAAAGCAAAAAATAAAGAAAAACTGGGGTAGAACCCAGTAGATTTTCAAAGATTTTACTCAGCAGCAACTTTCTTTTTCGTAACTGATTCCTTAATTCCAAAGATTAATACTCCAACAAAAATCGCAGCTGCAACATAACCAGCAATTTGCCATTGTGGTAGCTGTAATATAAAATAAATTGCTGCACCAATGACTCCAGTTGCTATGAGAATAAAGAATAATCCCCAGAATCTATGTGCTCTAGAAATTGGGTATTCAGCTCTCAAAACTTTTCCACGAGATGCATCTACTAATGCCTCACCAGACCATCTGCCATAGTTATATTCTACTCTATAAAAAGGCACATGAAGATAAGACATCTCTTTTAGTTGAATGTCTTGGTTTGCTCCATCCATTTGCACTATTTCTCTGAAAATTAATTGATTGTGTTTTGCTCGAACTTGATCTTCAGCTATTCTATGAGCTTCTTGATAACCAATTTCAGTATCGTAGATTTTACCACCTTCATTGTTAACAGCACTAATGTTGAAAGCTTCCTTAGCTCCAGCAGGTATTTTTTCATCACGAATTTGTTTATATTGTTCTTTATAACCAAAAACTAAACAAGTTTGATCCAAATCAATGGTACCTCGTTCAGGTCGTGTGCTAATATTTATTGAGCGACTCCAAACATTACTATGTTGAGGGCTACAATATTTACCTATGCCTCTATAATCAGTTCTTCCATGGAATTTGAATAGCCAAAATGGCATCATTTGTAACTCGAATTTTGTAAAAACTACTTTATCAGAGAAATCGCTAGGAACTCCCACATATTTAGATAAATATTGAGGAACTAACTCTTGTAACCTTGAACCACTGAAATAAACTGATAACATATGATGATTTTCAATGACTTTTCCAGATTGTAATTCATTTGGAGAGCCACAAAATTCGCAAGTAACAACTCTAGCAAATGGTGGTATATCATTTACACCTTGACAATAGCCACAAGTTAATTTTCTTGATTGTTGTTCTACAGCCATTTGTTAATCATCTCCATTCATTTGGTATCCGCATTTTTCACAGAATCTTTGATTTGGATCTAACGGATCACCACATTTTGGACAAAATCGAGCAACTGGTTGTTGTCCAGTTGATTGCTGTTGTTGTTTGATTTTTCGTCCTTGTTCCAAAGCAGCTCTTTGTTCTGCTGCTAATCCTTGGAAATCAAATAAGCCAACCTTACCACCACTTGATTTTACTTTATGTGGTTTAAAGGCTCGTACAATTAAGAATATACCAACACCTAAGCAAACAGCAGCAACAATACCTAAAAGAATTAGGTACCAAGATTCACCGCTATTTTGATACTGAGTGTAACCTACTTGAACTAATGGTGGTGCACCAAGGAATAGTAAGGTAGCAAAGAATAGCATTAGTCCTCTATTCTTAATTGGTTGCTCTTCTCGCAATAATTGGCCTGAACCCCAGTGATAAGCAGCTCGGTAGGATTTCCCTTGTATTTTTCGTCTAATAAGTAAAATTGGTTCATGAATTAACATTGGTTGTGCCAATGGTCTAAAATTAACTCGTGTATCAAATACTTCATGCATTTGTGATTTCGCAAGACTATAAGCTGCTTCGTAAACTTGTTCTCCAGCTTCTTTAGATGCATCTTTTTGATCCCATTCTGGGCTTAGTGCTACTAATGATCTACTTGGATCATTACTTGCTAATGCTTTAATATAATCTGGACTAAAAGGAGTAGGTTCTCCTCCAAGATTACGAGTCACTGAAGCAATTAATTCATTTGCACCAAACATAGTAATTTCTTGTCTAGCAAGAAATCGAACTGAATGACTTCCATGATGTTCAATCCTCCAAGGACGATACTCAACAATGGTTTTAGATTCAGTATAGGTTTGACCTCCACGTCGTACTGTTCTAGTTTCTGTTCGTTCTCTTCTTTGATATCCTAATGCTTCAACATCAACATCAGCTTTCACTTCAAAGAACGGAACAAGAATTAATTCCATCTTACGAATTTGTCCAGGACCTGGAGGAGGAATTAATTGCTTTGGTTTAATAATTGCGTGAGGAGTAATATGACTTTCAGCTACAATCTCACCACAAAAACCACAAATGGTAAGGATAGACTCAGCTGAAGGAGTCATTGGAGCCCCACAAGTAGGACACCTTAAGGTTTTTTTTACAATTGAAGATCCTTGATCACTCAATGCCTTCACGCCTAAATTTTCATTTTTCATAATGAAAGGGTTAGAAACCCATTCGATAATCAATTCTAATTCTTATTACTAAATTAAGATTACTATTATGGATATTTCCCAAAAAAGATTGATTATTCATTATTATTTTGTTTTATTTTTGGTTTGAAACGTTTCAAGCGCAAAGAATTTGTTACAACAAACACTGAACTGAAAGCCATTGCCGCTGCAGCGATCATAGGATTTAGTAAACCAATTGCTGCAACTGGTATCGCTATCACATTGAAGAAAAATGCCCATAAAAGATTTTGTTTAATAATTTTCAATGTTTCACTACTTAATTCAAGAGCATCTACTACTTGTGTTAAATCACTTCTCATAAGTGTTATTGATGAAGTTTCAATAGATACATCTGTTCCTGAAGCAACAGCAAATCCAATGTTTGCTTGTGCTAGTGCGGGTGCGTCATTAATTCCATCTCCAACCATTCCTACCTTTCTATTTTCTTCTTGTAATTCTTTAACGACTTTTGCTTTTTCTTCTGGTAATATTTCTGCAATTACTCTTTCTATACCAGCTTGTTTAGCAATTGCATTTGCTGTTAATTGATTATCCCCTGTTAACATAATCACTTCTTTTCCTAGTTCCTTTAAAATCCTCACAGCTTCAATTGAAGATTCTTTTATAACATCAGCAACAGCAATTAATCCTATTATATCGTCATTCTTAGCAATAATCATAACTGTTTTTCCTAAAAATTGAAGTGATTCCATTTTATTCTGAATTATATCAGTTACTTTTAGTCCATTATCAATTATTAATGAAATATTACCAAGAATTATTGTATCATTATCAACCTTCGCACTAATTCCTTTACCTGGGATAGCTTTGAAATCATCTGGTTCTTTTAGAGCTATGTTTTTCATAGAAGCAGCTCTAACAATCGCATCACCTAAGGAATGCTCTGAACCTTTTTCTGCGCTAGCTGACAAAAACAATAAATCTTCTTCAGTATAACCTTCATGTAAAGATATTATATCAGTAACTTCAGGAATCCCTTTCGTGAGAGTACCTGTTTTATCAAATAGAATTGTATCAATATCTAATGTCATCTCAAGTGATTCTGCATTTTTGAATAAAATGCCTAATTCCGCTCCTTTACCAGAACCAACCATTATACCTGTAGGAGTAGCTAAACCTAAAGCACATGGACAAGCTATTACTAGAACAGCAACTGTATTGAGTAAGGCATGAGTATACCATTCCTGTGTTACTCTATCGAGAATTGGATCATAATCAAAAACGCCACCTAAAATTAACCACAAAGTTAGGGTAATAATAGCAATTCCAATTACTGCAGGAACAAAATAAGCTGACACTTTATCAGCAAGTCTTTGAACAGGTGCTTTACTGCCTTGAGCATCTTCAACAGATTTTATTATTTGTGATAGTACTGTATCAGATCCAACCTTCTCAGCTCTAAATTTTATGAAGCCATTTTTATTTATAGTTGCACCTATTACCATATCACCTTCCTTTTTGTCTACAAGTAAACTTTCTCCAGTAATCATAGATTCATCTATAGCAGTAATACCTTCAATTATTGTCCCATCTACTGGTATTTTCTCTCCTGGACGAACCACAACTATATCATCAATAAAAACTTGTTTAATAGGAATATCTAGCTCAATATCATCTCTAATTACTCGGGCAGTTTTTGGTTGAAGCCCAATTAGTTTAGCAATTGAATCTGAAGTTCTTCCTTTAGCAATTGCTTCAAGATATTTGCCAATAACTAAAGCGGTGAGTATAAAAGCAGCAGATTCAAAATACAATGGTCCACCAATTATTAAAGAAACCACACTATAAATGTAAGCAGCACTGCTTCCTAAAGTAACTAGAACATCCATATTTGAAGTAAAATGTGTTACAGCTTTAAAGGCACTTTTGAAAAAAGGCCATCCAACATAAAAATAAACTAATGTTGATAGAGCTAACATTGCATATTTTATTGCTGGTTCTTGCATAAAACCATCTATACCCATATCAATAAACATGAAAATCATAAGTGGTAATGTGAAAATAACTCCAAAAATCAATCTATTACGATAATGTAATCTTTCCTCTCGTTCAATTCTTCTTCTTTGTGTTAAAGCATCTTCCTCAATAGATTGTTCTATTTCATACCCAACATCTCGTATTGCTTTTTCTAAAATAGATAGATTAACCAATCCAGGATTGAACTCAACTGTAGCTTTTCTTGTTGCCAAATTTACACTGGCGGATATAACACCATTTACATTCTTTAAAGCTTTTTCAACATTCATTGCACATGATGCACAGGTCATACCAGAAATAAGTAAATCAATTTTTTCTTTTCTAACACCATAACCAATACTTTCAATTGCTTCCACAATGTTTTCTTCAGAACACAAACTAGGATCAAAAGAAACAACAGCATCATTTGTTGCTAAGCTTACAACAGCTTCATCTATTCCTTTGGTTTTATTTAAAATGCGTTCAACTGCACTACTACAAGCAGCGCACGTCATACCAGTGACACCTATTTTGATTGTTTTTTTAGTGGTATCAGAATCAACCATATTTCTTACCTTAAATTTTATTGAATTTATAATTCTCCCTCTACTTTATAACCCAAATTCTCAATTGTCTCAATTATTTTTTCTTTAGAAATTGCTTTTTCATTGTAAGTAACATCAGCTGTACCTTTAGGGAAATCCGCTTCAGCTTTTTCAACACCATCTAAACGACTCAAAGCTCTTCCAATTGAAGCTGAGCAACCATTACAGCTCATTCCACTAACTTTTAATTTCATTTTTTTTGCTTTCAATTATTTATCACCAAAAGATTTCTTCATTTTACTAATTTAATCTATATTCCTTAGTAGATAATAATACGATTCTTTAGTTATTAATAATAATTCAAAAAAAAGCGTTAAAAACAAAGTTTTTTGAGCATAAAAACGAAAATTTCTAAAATTATATTCAAATTAAAATAATTTATTAAATTTTCAATAGATAAATTACTTGAATAAATTATTCTTTTATGAAATATTTGCTGCTAAATTACAATTTCTCTAATAAATTATCAATAAAATGATAAAATGCTTGATTCCCTCCTGAATGAAGGAATAAAATGTTAGAATTTTTTGGAATATATTTCCTCTGTGCTAGTCCTAAAAGACCAATCATAGCTTTACTATTATATACTGGATCAAGGAATATACCTTCAAATTTAGCAATTAATTTCACAGTATCAATTATTTTATTTGAAAGAATTTCATAACCTTCGCCAATAAAATCATCTAAAACTATAATATCTGAATCATTTATTGATAAGGTAATATCATTATCAGATTCGAATTCACTAATTATCCTTTTAATGTTAGAAATTATTTTTTCTCTTACATAACCTGCATTAATACCAATTACTTCTATTGATGGATAAAACATTTTTTTACCAACAATAGATCCTGCTTGAGTACCAGCACTACCTGTACCATGTATAAAGTAATCAAATGTGATTCCTAAATCATTTGATTGTTGTGCGATTTCCTTAAAGAAATTAACATATCCAAAAATACCAATCCTATCTGATCCACCAGAAGGTATTATATAGGGATTTTTCCCTTCCTCTCTTAGCTTTGCAGAAATTTGATTCATCATTGGTTTTCTTTCTGAATTATTTTTTACTCGATATATTTTTACATCAAGTAGCATTTTAAATAATAAATTCATAGGTATTTTTTCACCTATTGATGCATCTGAGAGAACCACATGGCAATCCAATCCTAATTTGGAAGCACCAGCTGCTGCTTGCAGACAATGATTTGAAGTAATAGTTCCTTCTGTTATTATTGCATCACAATTTTTACTTAAAGCATCTCCAAGTAAATACTCCACTTTTCGATTTTTATTACCACCAAGAGCAATTCCTGTTAGATCATCTCTTTTTACATAAACATTAATTCCTTTCAAATGTTCAGATAAACGAGACATATATTGTATAGGTGTTGGTAGAGTACAGATTTTTTCTCGAGGGATTTTTTCTAAGTTAAAATCAATCATAAAATAAAATAAAAAAAATAATTCTTATTTTTATCTATAAAATGAAATTAATGTTATTTAATGAAAAATTTATTATAAGAGAAAATTGCTGGTCCTCCTCCAGAATGTAAAAATATGATATTAGAATTTTCTTTAAAGTAATTCTTTTTCATTAAATCTATTAAACCTATCATAGCTTTTCCATTATAAACGGGATCTAAAAAAATGCCTTCCAATTTTGCAATTAGCTTTATTGTTTCAATCAATTCATCAGAGGGAATACCATAACCTTCACCAAAATAATCATCTAATACAATAACTTCTGATAAATTAAAATCTAATTTAATAGAATTTTTATTTTCAAATCCATGAATTATTTGTTGAGTTGCTTCAATAATTTCTTGTTTACTATCACCAACATTAATGCCAATTATTTCGATTTCAGGATAATATAATTTCTTCCCAACAATACAACCTGCTTGGGTACCAGCACTGCCTGATGCGTGTATTAAATAATCAAATCCTATTTTCATTTGCTCAGATTGTTTAGCTATTTCTTTTATAAAATTAATATAACCAAGAATACCTATCTCATTAGATCCACCTGTAGGTATTATATAAGGAATTTTTCCTTGTTTTTTATATTCATCAGCTACTTGATTCATCATAGATTTTCTATCTTCGGATGATTTAACCCTTCGAATATCAATATCTAGTATGTGATCTAAAAGAAAATTGCCAGTTAATTCCTCTCCAATAAACGAGTCTGATAGTATTAGAACACATTCCAAACCCAAATGATTTGAACACGCAGCAGTTTGCAAGCAATGATTAGATGTAACTGCACCCTCAGTTATAATTACATTTGCTTTTTTGTGTATTGCGTCCGCTAGTAAATACTCTAATTTCCGATTTTTATTCCCGCCAAATGCAATCCCCGTTAAATCATCTCTTTTGATGAATATTTGATTTTTGCCAAGATGTTTTGTTAATCGTTTCATTGGGATTAATGGAGTTGGTAATGAACAAAAATCGAGCTTTTTTATTGAATTTAATTTAAAATTTCTCATAATTATTTTTCTTTATTGAATTCTTATTATTATTTCTATAAAAAACTCATAAATTAGATATTAATTTGTTAAAATAGATAATAATAAGCTCTTTGAGTAAACTTTATTATTGTCATAACTTATCTTTTTACTACTCTATTTGAATTAATAACATTCAGGAGAACCAATTTGGTTTCAGATAATGTAGTAGCTCTCTTATTAGGAATATTAGCTAATTCAATCTATAATATTGGATTAACTATTAAAAAAAAGGGAGTTTGTTCATTACCTGAGATTGAAAACCAAACTCTTTTACAAAACATTAAAAATTTTGCAAAATGCAAAACCTGGCTTTTTGGTGTGTTTTTAACTATATTGCAATGGTTTCCTTTAATGTATGCGATAAAAATTGGATCTCTTTCTGTTGTCGCACCAACTATGGCTGTAGGATTTGTTGTTTTAATTCTCTTTTCTTGGTTATATTTAAAAGAACCAATAAATTTTGTTGAAATCATAGGGATAATTATAATTATGGGGGCAATTATTGCTCTTTATGTTGTAAAGCCAATAGAATCAGGACATTTAACATTGCAAGAAATGAGCATTAAATTTAGGGAAATAAATGCAATAGGATTTTTGTGTTTTTTTACTATAATAATTGCTCTATTATACAGTTTAAATTTTGGTAGGAGAGGTAAATATACTGGTCCTTTACTTGCAATTGGTTCGGGTTCTGCTTATGCAATAGCAACAATTTTTGCCAAAGGTGCAATAGGAAGTTTAGAATTTGGCGAACCAACATTTATTCAAAATTCATTAGCTTCATGGCAATGGTGGATTTATCTTATTCTAATGTGTTTTGGATATCTTACAGCTTTTACATCGCAACAAATGGCTCTTCAAAAAGGAAAAGCAATAGTTGTGTCTCCAACACTTGATATAATGAATTTATTTACACAAGTAACAGCAGGCATAATAATTTTTAATGAATGGGTTGAAATTTGGGGTGAATTATTAATTTGGCAAAAAATCATTAAAATTGGTTCAATAATTTTAATTTTTCTTGGAGTAGCTATATTATCTTTTGCAAAAGCAGAACAAGAAGTACCTCTTGATATGTCCGGAAAAGAAGAAGAAGAAGGAGAAAAGGTAGTTGAAAAGGAAAAAATACAAATTGAGGTTACTTTGGAAGAAATAAAACCTGATATTGATGAGCATTATACAGAAGAAAAGCCTTTATCTCAGATTAAAGACAAAATTTCTAAAACAAAAATTGATGATACTCGTAAAATAACTCCTGGAACACATAAATAAATGTGGTAATTTTTACTGTTTTATTTATATAAAGATAGAATTATTACAAAAAATGAGATTTGATTTAAATGTTTGAAGGCGAAAAAGTCCGTTTACGTTCATTAGAATTATCTGATTTAGACGAAATAATGAAAGTTTGGAATAATTTAAAATTAAGAAAATACCTTTCTACACCATTACCATTTTCGAGAAATGAAGAAGAACAATGGATAAGAAGTACTTGGGAAGAAAGAAATAGAGGAAATGGATATCATTTTGCAGTTGAAAATAAAGAAACAAAAGAATTTATCGGTGGAGGAGGATTATTGGGTATTAATAATATTATTAGATCAGCAGAACTTGGTATAGCAATTTATGCTGAAAAGAATTGGGGAAAAGGTTATGGAACTGATACTATGAAAGTACTATTAAAATTTGGATTTGATTATTTAAATTTAAATAGAATCCAATTGAGAGTTGTAGAATTTAATACTAGAGGAATTAAAACATATAAAAAAGTTGGATTTAAAGAAGTTGGACGATTTAGGGCATCTCATTTTTGGGAAGGTAAATATAGTGATCAAATTTTAATGGATATTCTCAGAGATGAATGGTTAGAATTTAATGAAAATAAATGAACTTAATCCGCAAGTAATAAATCAACGAATTTTGGCAATAATTCTTCTGATTTGCCTAAAAGTGTAAAATCAGCTATTTCTGAAATTGGTGTATAATCAACATTAAATTCAATTACTAGTGAACCATTACTTTTTGCTAAATGAGGAAAAGCAGCTATTGGGTAAACAATACCACTTGTTCCAATAACAAGTAGCACATCACATTTGTTAGTTAAAATTTCAGATGATTTATTCAAAATTCTTCTATCCAAACTTTCACCAAACCATATAACACTTGGTCGAAGTAAATTTCCACATTCACATTTAGGAGGTTCCTTTGGAGGATCTTTTAGTTGCTTTTCAGAAAAACAATTTTGACACCATGCTCTAAAAATATCACCATGTACCTGAAGGATGTTTTTAGAACCAGCACGATGATGTAAATTATCAACATTTTGAGTTATAATCCAATTTAACAAACCACTATTTTGTAAAGTCACCAAAGCTTTGTGAGCAGAATTTGGGTTTTTTTCTAGTATTATTCCAATTCGCCATGAATACCACTCCCAAACCAAATTGGGATCTCTAGCAAATGCCTCTGGAGTAGCTAAATCCATGGCATTATAATTCTTCCAAAGACCATCTTTACCTCTGAAAGTAGGAATACCAGATGCTTTAGAAATTCCAGCTCCTGTTAAAGCAACAATTTGTAAAGGATCATTTTTTTCTTTCATTAGCTCTTTTATTCGCTTGATTGAATAAATCATCATGCTTTTAGTTTTAATATCTTTAATTTTCGTTGAAGGTTCCATAATAGAAGCAAGTTTCAATAAAACTATGAACTAATTAAAATCTTGTGCTTTTGAAGGAGGGTTTTTGGAAGAGTGAAGAAAAAAAGAGTTTTAGCAAATAATAGGTTTCCCCAATTCTATTCAAAACTTTCCCATATTTGCGACGGCCATTCCATCATTAAAGCCTTCACTCTTCCAATGATTTAAAGTCTGCCCGAATTAATTTTAATAGTTAATAATATAAATATTTTTGGTTTATATTGTTTATATTCGACAAAAAATAAAATACAATTTATTCCGTAATATTTTTACGAATTGTATTAAAGAAATTTGTTAGATCAATATTCCCACCAGAAAGAATTATACCAATTTTCTTTTCATCAAGAGAAATTTGTTTAGAAAGAACACCAGCTAATGGCACAGCACCAGAAGGTTCAATTACAAGCTTCATTCGTTCCCAAATAAATTGCATGGCATCCACTATTTCATTTTCTGAAACAGTAATTATGTCATCAACTAAATCCATAACAACTTTGAATGTATTAGTTCCAAGCTGTGTACGAAGACCATCTGCGATAGTATTTGGATTAACAGATGGAAAGATCCTTCCCTCTCTAAATGATCTATAAGCATCATCAGCGTTTTTTGGTTCAACAGCAATAACTTTAGCATTAGGAATAAGCCCTTTTGTGGCAATTGCTGTACCACTTAATAGACCTCCACCACCAACTGGTACAAAGATAAAATCTAATTCGCCAACATCCTTAATTAATTCATAAGCAGCTGTACCTGCTCCTTGAAAAATACGAGGATCATCAGATGGATGTATTAACGTATATCCATATTTTTTAATTAAAGGTTTAACTGCTTCTTCACGATCACCGGGTTTAGAACCACATACAACTATTTCAGCACCATAACCTTGTGTTGCTTCTACCTTAACTTTAGGAGCATTTTCTGGCATAACAATAACAGCTTTAATGCCAACAATTTTAGCAGCTAGAGATAATGCTTGTGCATGATTTCCTGATGAATGAGTAATAACACCCCTCCTTTTTTCTTCATCGGTTAATTGCAAGAGAGTATTAACAGCACCTCTAAATTTGAAGGCACCTATTTTTTGAAAATTTTCACACTTAAAATAACAACTTGCACTTACTATCTCATTCAATGTAGATGAGGTCATAATAGGAGTGTGATTAACATGATTTTTGATTCTCTTGTAAGCAGCTTCAACTTCATTAAACATGGAAATCAACTTATATTTTAACTATTAGCTCAAAAAATTTCTTATAAATTATTAATTATTTTAAGCACATTAATTTTTTATAAAGAATTGATATTATTATCTTTATTTAATAAGTGATAGGCTTTTTACTAATAAAAATAAATATATGAAATTAGGGTGATTAATTTGGAGTACAGAACATTAGAAGATATTAAGGAAAATAAAAAAGAAATAATGATTTGGCAAATTGTAGGAGCAATTGTGATTTTTGGAGTTGGAGCTCTTTGGCATTTTATGTATGAATGGATTGAAATTCCAGCTTTAGGATGGTTTTTTCCAGTAAATGAAAGCGTTTGGGAACATGTTAAATTGATGTTCTGGCCAGCTTTAATATATTACACTATAGAAGGAATATTTCTCTGGAAAAAAACAAATAACTATATTTTAGCAAAAATGTATGTTTTTTATTTCACACCAGCTGTTAATATAATATTTTTCTATACTTATACTGGGACTACTGGCTATGAAAACTTCATTATTGATTCTATTGTTTTATTAATAGTAACTTGTATTCAACAATACATTAGTTATAAATTATTAACAAGAGAGCAAATCTTTTCAGAAAGACCAATTACACTTATTGCATTATCTGCAACAGGGATCTTCATATTAGGGTTTATACTAATTCTATTTACTTATTATCCTCCACATATACCATTATTCCAAGATAGTTTATCTGGAGAATATGGGATAATTACTACTTAATAAAAAATAGAAATAACCTTCAGCTTTTCAGCTGAGGGTTAAATAATCTTATAGAACTTTTTCTTTGAAAACTATATCCAAATTTTCAAGTTCATCTAGAATTGGATTATAAATATCGGGCTTAGTTGGTATTATTATTCCTTTATCTTTGATTTTACCTTCAAGCATCATTCGTACAGCTATAGCAACTGGTAATGATACAGTTCGAGACATAGATGAATCACCATTTGGTATGCCATAATCCAATAATGTTGAAGTTATTGTTTCCTTTTTACCATCAGGATATTCAGACTTAAATTCATGCAGCATAACAATCATATCTTGTTCTCCAGGATTAAATCCGCCTAGTTTGTTCAAGAAATGGTCTGCTAAGACATCTAAATAAGAACCACCATTTGGTGCAGGATTATCGCTAAATAGACCTAGCCATTGTAATCGTTCAAGACATTGAGCATCAATAGATTTTCCCAATCTATTGGCAACTTCTTTACGAATGTCATCACCAGAATAATCCAACATCTGTTGCATTAGCTGTTTCCAAGTAAGTCCTTCAAGACCTTCTTTTGCTTTTTGATCCATTAAGCCCAAATCAAATAATGCTTGAAGAGTGTCGCACCATCCAGGATATCTGAAGGTTCCTC
The DNA here is from genome assembly GCA_016839405.1 of Candidatus Gerdarchaeota archaeon. The sequence goes on from JAEOUJ010000197.1 coordinate 17,176, forward strand.
TAAACATTGTTTTTATCCCTTCTAATCCATACAATTCAATATATTGCAAACTGTCTCTATTGGGATAAGCTTCGAGATCCATTCTTTCCACATTCATTGGCCAGTAATGATTGAATAAATCACCAGATTTAATCTCAACAATTTTACCATCCTCTAGGTATTTAGCGGGATTTGTTCCAGCAAGAATAACACCTTTAGGTGACCACGAGAACTTATAACCCATAGGGTTATCATTAGATTGTGGAGCAGGTAAACCGCCTGTAATTGATCGAAAACTAACAATTTTCCCTCCTTTCTTTTTAACATCATGTATAACTCGCATTGCACTCATATGATCAGTGCCTGGATCAACACCACATTCATTCATTATCATAATACCGGCTTTCTTAGCATCATTATCTAAAGCTTTCATTGCATCAGAAACATATGATGTCGTAGCCATGTGTTTTTTATGCTTAATACAAGCCTTAGCAATTTGCGGGTGAAAAGCATAAGGTAATAGGCTAATAGATAAATCATTTTCTTTCACTAATGGATCTAAATCATCTTTTGTTATATCAAAAGCAATAGCCTTTCCATTTGGATGATTATCTACAATAGCTTCAGCTTTACTTACAGTTCTTGATGCTACTGTTACTTCAAAACCTTTATCAAGAAGATATCTTATGCCGGGTTTTGCTACTAGCCCAGCTCCAAAAACAACAATTTTTTTCATAGGAACTCATTCCACTATTCAAGTAATTAATTACAAAAAGGTTTCATAATTAAATGTTTTTTCCAATTCCGAAAGGTGAAAATTTATGAAATTAAGAAAATTTCTAGTTTATGAATTCTTTTTCTTGTAATTTTATTTCTATTCTAATTTTATTTGTTTGAGCTTCTTTATAATTTGGATCTAATAGAACAGCTTGTTCAAAATCACTTAACGCTTTTTTATATTCCTTCATATCTTCCCAAAGTAGTCCCCGATTATTGAATATTATTGGATCTTGAGAATCAAGTTCAATTGCGGCATTAAAATCAGATAAGGCTTTGTCAAGTTCTCCTAATTGTTGGTAACAACATCCTCTGAAATCATATGAAACAGCTCGATCTGGTTGATGTTCTATTGATATTGTTAAATCTTTAATGGCAAGTGCATATTCTTTTTTGTAATAGTACACTAACCCTCTATTGTTATTGGTCATAAAAGAATCTGGGTTTAATGCTAATGCTTTATTATAATCAGTAATTGCTTTATCTAAAAATTCATTATAATCAGCAATATTCCCTTTTTCTTCTTGTTCTCTACCAAGATCTTCCCAGCCAATTGCTCGAGCATAATAGATATCATCATTATCAGGCATTAATTCGATTGCTTTTGTTAAATCTTCTATACCTTTCTGTAAATCAAAGTAGGTGATTTGAATAATCCCTCGATAGTGATATCCAATTGCATTATTTGGTTCCATTTCGATGACTTTAGTGAACTCTTCATTTGCTTTGGAACCATTCTTCTTCTCTTCCCAAACAATTCCATGATATATAGGATGATCATATGGTTTTGACATTATTGATGAATCTAAAGAAATAGCTCTACGAAAATATCTTGCAGCTTGATAATGCATCTTTAATTCAAAATATACTGAACCTAATGAATAATACGAATTAGCAAAATTTGGATTTAAATCAATTGCATAAGTTAAGTCATCAATTGCTTTTTCTAATTCATTCATTCCAATATAGACAATTCCTCTATTATAATAAATTGAAAAATTATCAGGAGTCAATTCAATGGCTTTTGTATAATCTTCTATTGCTTTTTTCACTTTTTGCTTCATTGATAGTGCTAATCCTCTATTATTATAAGCATTAGCAAAATCAGGATTAATTTCAATTGCTCTTGTATAATCATCGATTGCCTTATCAATTTCACCAATTTTTCTCCAAGCCATTCCACGTTCATTTAATGCAAGGAAAAAATCATTTTTTAGTTCAATAGCTTTAGTATAATCTCTTATAGCTTCTTGATATTTTCTTATCTTAAAATAAGCAAATGCACGGTTATAATAAACATCAGAAAAATTAGGCTTTAATTCAATTACTTCTGTGAATAATTCTATAGCTTTTTCAAAATTATCTTCATCAAGATAGATTTTTCCTTTAGCATATAATTCTTCATCATTTCCTGCCATTTACATTACTCCTATAATTTGCATCGATGTTATTTTAATTATTAATATTGAAGATTATTTTTTCTTTAGTAATTACTGTTACAATAAAATGTTTTAGTTATGAGCATCATGTGAAGAATCATCATCAAGACTAGTGAAAGTCGCTTCTATGGTGTTAATTTATTAATCTACTACATCTATTAGAATTAAATTCATTAAAATAATACTAAAAATAATGCAAACAATTCACCCAATATGTAATTTTAAAATTGATATATTAAAAACAAAAATTCATAACCTTCAATAGCATATTTTTTGAATTCCTTTACTATGCTATAATAGAAAATAAGCAATAATTTCAATTAAGACTCATAAGAATTAATCTCGATTATTAAGATTCATTAAGTCATCAACTATTTCGACGATAGAAGGTTTTAAAAGATAAAAAAATTATTTGTTATTGATTTATGAAGTTAAAATAATTTCAGAAATAATTTAAATTTAAAATTAAAAAAATAGGTTAAATTAATGGATAATCTAGTTTCAGATTCAGAAGAAAAAATACACGACAATAATTCCACTATATTAAAGCAAATCTTTGTTGATTGGCGTGTTGGCAGATTTATAATGTTTACGCTTATAACTGGAGCAGTTGCTTATGGACTTGGTGGTGATAGGAAACAAATTCTTATGATAGCTTTTATTGGTACAACACTTTCTATATTTGGATTTTATTTAGATTATTTAATGGATTATAAAAAAGATAAACAAGTAGGTAAATTATCAAATCCAATTGCCAGAGGTACCTTTCCATTATTTGTTGCAATTCCAATAACAGTTATTGTTG
>JAEOUJ010000198.1 GCA_016839405.1 Candidatus Gerdarchaeota archaeon
TCAATTGATACTGTACAAAAAATAAGCAATGAAATAAGCCAATTTGCAACTGAAAGATCAGATAAACTTGATCAAATTGTTAAGGAACAAAAAGAAGGTATTCAAGAAATTACTTCTTCTTCTAAAGATCAAATTCGCGTTTCCACAGAAAAATCGACTAATGATATAACAACTGAATTAGATAAATTGATAACAGAAATTAGTCAAATTCTAAATAGTGAAAAACAACAAATCTCTCAACTTTCTTTAAGCACAACTACTGAATTAAGTAAGCATTATCAAGAAACTACAGAAGCAGCAGGTAATGTTATTAGCTCAGCTGTTAGCGATATATCGAATTCGCTAGAAGAATCTAATAATAATATTACAAAATCATTTGATGGAGCTGTTAATAAAGTCCAAGAAACTGCTTCTTTTATGGAAAATAGCTTACAAGCATCTTTAGATGATAATTTCAATAATTATAATAAAACAACTACAGATATTCAACAGAAAATTAACAAAGTTTTAGCTGATTATAATGCTGCTGCTAAAGATAATATGAATATTCATAGTCATAATGTGCGTGAAAATTATTCTAAAATTGTTGAAACTGTTGATTCAAAATTAGGTCTCTATGATGAAGAAACAAATCATATTTTAGAAGAACGCATTCGGAATATTTCTCAATCAATGCTAGATATGAACGATGAATTTGCTAAGGTAATTAAAGATCGTTTAAGTTCTATTCATCGTGAATATCAACAAATGATTGAATCATTTGCACGTAGCGTTCAAACAATGTATACTGATGTTAATGCTCAAATTGAAGGTTTACTTAATGCTAAAGCAAAAACAAATGAAGAAAAATTAAGTAATTTATTCAAAATACTTGAAGAAAATCTACAAAGAAATGCAAATGACACAAAAGCTGAGATACGAACAAGGGAAGTTCGATTAAATAACGAGCTTAAAACATCTATGGAAACAACAAATCGTAAAATGGAAGAGATTAAGGAAAAAGCTGATTTAGAATTAGCTAATAGCTTCAACAAGACAAAAACAGATTTTGCCACAACAAAAAATAATATGGCAAGCACAGTATCTAGAACAAAAGAAGATATCTCTAATAAATTCACAGAAGCTAAAAATACGACTATTGATAACATAACTAAGGAATTTAATGCTAGTGAAACAAAATTCGCTGAAATTGGATCGAAAATTGTAGAAGATATACGTTCAATAAATAATGAAGGTGAATTGAAAGGAAAAGCTTTCATAAAAGATACAGAAGAAAGAGCAAAATCAGCTATTGCTAAAATTGAAATGCCTGCAAAAACACTTCTTAATAGAGGTAAACAGACAGCGATTAAATTCGTTCAAGACCAAGCAATCCTTGTTAATAAAACAATAGATCAATCAAAAATAGGAATCGAAGATTCCATAATTGCAGAAACATCTAATGTTAAGAATCAATTCAAAGGTTATGGTGATAAATTTAGAGAAAGCAATAAAACAATTGAACGTTTGTTAGCTAATATGGAATTAACCTATCGAGAATTAATTACTAAAGTTAGAGATATACCTAGACCAACTGCTAATACTATGACAATAATTGGTAAAGATCCTGTTATAAACCAAATGAAAGAGATTTTTGGCAGAGTAAAATCCACTATAACTTTAGTTTATCCAGAAATCAGTGATATACCTACAGAATTGTTACTTAAAAGCAATCCTCGTATAAGAATCATAGTTATTGCTGATTTTGATCCATTCAAAAATGCAGATGTTATTAAAAAATTAATGGCAAAAGAAAACATTCAATTGAAGTCTTTAATTGTTGGTGCTACAGATAAACCATATTATGCAATTGGAAGAGATGCTGAAGAAGGATTGGTTGGTACAATTGATGATTCTGGTGAAGTAATTGCTATTACAAGTAATTCTCAAGCTTTTGTTGAACTTATAAGCACAGAAATCATAAATGGAATAATAACACCAAAAACAAAACGTGTGACTTTACCTGAAAATGTTTAACCTGATTTTATTATCAGGTTTTTTATTTTTTAAATAATAACAGTTTTGATATTCTTTTTATTTCAAATAAAATAATTACCA
>JAEOUJ010000199.1 GCA_016839405.1 Candidatus Gerdarchaeota archaeon
ATATCTACTCTTATCTTATGCTAGATTGCTTCTTTCGCCAATTCAAGTATTAATTTGGCAATTTAATATGATGCAAAATACACTTGCGAATATTGATAGAATAAAAGAATTATTTGATATAAAAAGTAAAATTATTGATAATGGTACTAAAACATTTCCAGAGGATAATTACAACATAACTTTTGATAACTTATACTTCAGCTATAAAGAAGAAGATTATGTATTACAAGATATTAATTTTAAACTAAATACAGGGAAAAAAATAGGCTTAATAGGGAAAACTGGGAGCGGTAAAACCACTCTTACTCGGTTATTATTCCGATTATATGATCCAAATCTTGGAAATATTAAAATTAATGGTTCTAAATTAAGTGACTTTTCATTAGAAAATTTACGTAAAAATATTGCTTATGTCACTCAAGATGTAGAATTGTTTAAAGCATCAATTAAAGATAATATCACATTTTTTGATAGGGATATTACTGATAAAGAAGTTCTTGATGTTATAAAAGAATTAAATCTTTCTGAGTGGTATGAAAGTTTACCTAATGGTTTAGATACCATCCTATTTTCTGATGAATTAGGTCTTTCTGCTGGTGAAGAACAACTATTAGTACTTACAAGAGCTTTTCTTAAGAATCCAAAGATAGTTATTTTAGATGAAGCATCATCACGATTAGATCCAATTACAGAAAGACAAATTGATCAAGCACTTGAAAAATTACTTTCCGGAAGAAGTGCTATCATAATAGCTCATCGGTTGCAAACTTTAGACAAAGTTGATGATATAATCATTCTTGGAAATGGTGAAATAATTGAGAGTGGTTCAAGAAAAGAATTAATGAAAAATAAACAATCGTTATTTTCAAAATTATTAAACACAGGATTGGAGGGTTTCTTTCAATGACAGTTTGGAAGCTAACAGGTAAATTAGTTAAATTTAGACTTAAAATATGGCTTGCTATGTTAATTATTTATTTGATCTTCGCTGGATCGATTTTATTTAGAGTTTATACAATTCAATTATTAATAGATAAAATCTTACTAACAGGTTCTGTATTAATTTTAGATTTAGATTTGAAGATTCTTTTTATCCTGTTAGTTGTTTTTTATATGAGTGAATTTTTATTCTGTACGATTGGTGATAGCTTACTCATATATTTCAATAGTTTACTAGAATATTTAATTAGAAAAAATATTATGAATGCTTTACTTGATAAACCAGCTACTTTAGCTTTACCTTTTACTTCTGGTGAATCCATCTCACGATTTAGGGGAGATGTTTATAATGTATCATGGTTTACAGCTGTGCTTTCTGCTAGATTTTCAATGCTAACAGCTTCATTCATTAGTATAGGTATCATGTTTTCCATTAATTGGAAAGCAACCATCTTCATTTTCATACCTTATGCACTTATGCTAACAGTTTCCATGGTTTGGAGAAAGCGATTTGAAAAACTTAGTAAAAAAAGCAGAGAAGCAACAGCAGAAGTAACTGATACTTTAGGGAAAATTTTTGATTCTATTCAAACATTTAAAGTTACTTGTACTGAAAAAAATATTAGAAACTACTTTAAATCTAAATGTGACAATAGAAGAAAAGCTATTACTAAAGAACAAACTTTTCAAGCATTTATTAATACTATTTATCAGATATCTGTATCAATTGCCATGGGTATTGTTCTCTTGATAGTAGGCCGAGAATTAAATCTTGGAGCTTTTACTATAGGTAATTTATATCTCTTTCAAGTGCAGCTATTTTGGATGGGTGATTTTATATGGTCTATAGGATCTATTGTTGCATCATATCAACAATCTAAGGTTTCATTTAACCGAATATTGGCACTTATGCAAAATCATGAGAATAGTTTTGAATTAAATGATATTGTAGCACATGGATCAATATATATTCGATCTAATTATGATCCATTAATAACTCTAAATAGAAAAGATATCGAACAACTTGTTTCACTAACTACAAAAAATCTTTCATTTAGGTATCCCGGAACTGATAAAGGAATTCAAGATGTTACATTATCAATTCCAAAAGGATCAATCACAATAATTACAGGAAGAATTGGTTCTGGTAAAACAACATTAATTCGAACGCTTCTTGGCTTGCTTCCAAAAGATAGTGGTCAAATATATTGGAATAATAAAGAAATACAAGTAGCAACTAATTTTATGATACCTCCTAAAGTAGCTTATACACCTCAAGTACCATATCTCTTTAGTGAATCATTAAAAGATAATATTTTACTGAATTTACGAGAAGATACAGTTGATATAGAAAAAGCAATAAAATTAGCAGTTTTTGATGATGAAATTAAAGCATTCAATGATAAATTAGAAACTATTATTGGACCAAAAGGAGTAAGACTTTCTGGCGGTCAAAAACAACGATTAGCTGCAGCAAGAATGTTTGTAAGAAAACCTGAATTATTAGTTTTTGATGATTTATCGAGTGCTCTAGATGTTGAAACTGAACAAAAACTTTGGAATAGATTATACTCAAAAAGTCAGGATATAACTTGTCTAGCAGTATCTCATAGACCAATAGCCTTTCAAAAGGCAGATAATATTATTGTTATGAAGAACGGTAAAATTTTAGCTCAAGGAACTTTAGATGAATTACTAGATACAAATGAAGAAATGCAAAAACTTTGGGAAGGAGATATCATATCAAATGATATAAAAATAAAAACAGGAGATATTGTTGAAGAGGTAAAAACCAAATAATATACAAACTAAGAGACAATATTTAATTAAATTTAGAAAAATAAAAATCAAAGGTCTTGTTTAGACTTTCTATTGTGTTTCTTTACAAGGGTTATAAGTAAACTAATTGGTATGATAAATAACAAAGAAAAGCTAGTACTTTCTGTTATAGACTCAGTTGGAGTGATTAATAGCAGGTACTCTGTTAAATCATATAGAAATCTAAACGCTAAAAACGCATCAAGATAATTCAAAGTTTCTAAAGCTGTTTCTCCTTTTTCAATAGTATCATCGATTTCTGCAAGTATTGTTGTATTGTGATTTGGATTTAATCTATAAGCATCAATAGCTGGTTTATTTCGATAATAATTGACATAGCTTGATGTTCGATAAAGTGAGTCCTTCAAAAAAATACTGAAATATGTAGTTCCTTCACAATAATAACTCATTACATCTCTCATAAAACCACCAGTTCCCTCATTAGCATCATTAGTAATCTCTGCATGAAGAAAACCAAGAACATGCCCTAGTTCATGTACAAGAAGGGTCGTTAGACCTGAACGAGGGGTATTACCATCGCTTTCATAATAACGATTTAAATCTTTAAAACATACAACATTTCCTCCACCACCTAAACCAGTATATTCTCTATATTCTCCATAAGAATAACTAACCATAGACACGTTTTGAAGTAAAAGAATCCAGGATGTAAAAATTGTATCCCCTTTATCCATATCAAAATAACTTTCTGCAATTCCTTTAAATGCATAAAAAATCTCTATTCCATTAAGATAGATCCAATTTTCATTATACCAAGGATAAGATCCTAATAAAGCTTCTCCCAAAATATTGTCATTTATAATTTGTTGTAAATCAGAACATTCGGATAATTCAACCCATGTTTCATCGATTGTAATATTAGCTACTTCATTGGGAACAACATATTCAAAAGCTTCTTCTGCAATTTTCTTATGAAAAATCCAATCTAAATCTTCTTCACTATATCCATGATTTAATTCATCATTAATTAAAAGAATTTGAGCACTAATATCCCTTTGATTATATAAAAGTCCATCACCTCGTCCTCCAACATCAGTTATAATATCATTCAAGTAATTAATTAAATAGTTATTAAGATGGTTTGTATAATCTATTGTTCCAGGAGAATAACCTTCTAGATATGTATCTAAATCAACGTTAAGATAATCAAAATCTCCTTCCAAATAATCAGGATTCCACCAAATATCAGTCCATTTTGTATACCATTGATGAGAATATGGGTCAATAAAAAATAGTCTATTTTGATATCCCCAACAAGGATATGGAAATTCAACATCAGGATTAAGATCATTATCCCATTCTAATCGCCACCAATTAGCAGTAATATTAGTATCAGGATCTACTTCATCAATTTCAAACCAATGTTCAAAGCTGTGATCCAAAGAATCAAATCTTGATTGGTTTAGAATGTGTATAATATAACTAGAACCATCAGGTTCAAAACCTTTATTGGTTACTAAATATTGTTCAACTGCTTCTCCATCAATTGCTCTTCCTTCTTGATCATAAAAGATAGACATTCTCTCACCAGTTTCTTCCTGAAGATTTAATTGTGTAGCATTTAAAGCACTAGTAATATTATTCCAAGAATTTGAGTCTATAAAGGAGTCTAGATCAGTTGAATAACTTTCAGATGTAAAATAAAAATTGAATTCTAAGGTTATTTCTAAGTCTAACAATGAAACAAAATCTTGAATATCATCATCCCATACATAATCAACGCCTGAATAGTATATTGTAGAACTCAGACTATCATTTATCAATGAAATATCAACAAACTCTTCATTATATCCTGTAAAAACAATATCAA
>JAEOUJ010000200.1 GCA_016839405.1 Candidatus Gerdarchaeota archaeon
AAACAATCTGATTGATAATCATTTAAATGGAACAGATTATGATCTATCACAAGCTTATGATGATCAAGATGCAATTAATCCAACTTTAAGAAACTACTGGTTTGATTCATTGTTTAATGAAGGAAATTTTTGGTCTGATTTAGAATGGAGTGAAGGAGTAATTTATGAAATCGATGGTGGAGATAGTATTGATCCCTATCCTCTCGAGAACCCAGTGGTAATCTGATGTTCTGCTAGCAGGTACTTCCCTCCTAAGCGTGTCATTACCCAAACAAATTTCTTTTCCTGCAAGAAGTATGGCATAGACTTTTTTTTGTTATTTTAATAAAAAATAATGAAGAAAGAAATTATTCTTTCCTTCTTTTTAATGCTATAAAAACTACAGCTATTACAACTGGAAATAGATATAGTATAATGCCATCTGTTTGTGGTGGTGTTCCAACTATAAAGCTATAAAATTCTCCATTATTATCATCCCAGGTGGGATTTTGTATCGCTGAATTATCAAGTGCTCCAATAAAATATTGTACAAAGGCTCCATAATATAAAAAGTCTAAAGTTGCAATGTAAGTATTTCCTGAAAGCAATGTCATTTCTAATTCATCGAAATAGCTCTTATTATTGATATTGTAATATAGGATAACTGAAAATAGACCGCTTGCATCCGTAACGTCGCATGTAATTTCAACCTCTTCACTCCCAACAGGATTTTCTGGGGAATGTTGAATATTAGAAATAACTGGAGGAGTTGTATCACTTGGGCCAATATAAAAGTGGTAATAAAAATTATCATTATTATTAATTGCTTCATTATGATTTGCTGAGTTATCAATTGCTTTAATATAATATGTTATATACTCATCATAATCAAATAGCCCAATAGTTGCAAGATAAATATCATTACCATCATAAAACATTGGTACTTCTTCCCATTCACCAAAATCTATATTATAAAATACAGAAGCTGATTGAATGCCACTGTAATCAATAATAGTACTATTTATAGTAACAATATCTGCATCATTTGGTTCACTAGGTATATGGTGTATGTTTTCAATAACTGGTTCTGTATACTCATCATTAAGAACAGTAAAATTATAATAATTACCCCCATCATCATCAGTTGCTAAATTATGATTTGTAGAATTATCTTTTGCTGTGAAATAATATTCTACAAAATCCAGTGGTTCAAAAGGTCCTATTGATATTGTGTAGTTTTCATAGTAGTGAGAAATCATATCCACATGATTCCAGCTTCCAGTATTTACTCGATAATGTAACTTTACTTCTGATATGCTAAAGTAATCATATAACCAGGTGTAAATAATTACTGCAGAAGGACCTAATGTATCAGAATAAGCACAGGCATTTCCTTGAAAAACTGGTGGTTCTGTATCTGATAACCAACTAGTGTTTACCATTAGATGCAAAGTATAATCAGGAACGAGACTAAATTCAGACCATCCATAAACTTTGATATAATAGGTTCCTGACGGTAAATTTGTATAATTAACTTTTGAAAATAATGTCTCATCTCCTTTATCATCATTTTCCACTAAAATCGTACCATCATCATCACAAACTGTTCGAAGATCAAGCACCGTGTCTCCCGCTGGACCTGTGGTTTCTATGGTTACATTATACGTGTTAGCTATTGTAAAAGTAAAGAAATCCCAATCATCATATGGATAAATACTTTTGGAAATGGTGGAATTGAGACGAATAAATGTAGGATTTGCGCATAAATCTGGTTCATAAGGGTCTGTAATAGTCGCTGCTTTAACTGATAAAGAATAATTATCAATCTCTTCATCATTGCCATTTTCTTCTATCCTAATATAATAAATTCCTGGTTTTAGATAAGCATACTCGATTGTAGCATTAAGATCCTCTGAATTATCATTATCAAAATTTAATTGATTTCTAGCAAAATCATATAACCAGATTCTAGTGTCTCCTGTCGTTTCATTTGTTTTAATTGTAACTGAAGAATAGTGCTGTAATTCAAAAGTCACATAGTCGGGATCAGCTACAGGAAATATCGATCTTATCTGTGTACTATTTAAATTAATGCTACTTGGATTATCAAAATCGTCATCCTCCTCCCAAGAGTCAGCTACAGCTGATGGAAGATAGATTGTAATTGGAAAATTTTTTACTTTAGAATCTCCTTTTGGCACAAATAAACTAACAGGAATTAATAAACTAAAAATAAATACAAAAGAAATAACTTCTCTTTTTTTCATCTCTAACCCTCCTAATGGTATGTTATTTACTTTGATAATGTATAAATGATTTTTGAAGCATTTTTTGTTAAAAGATATCTCTAGAGAAAAAGTACTTTTAAAATGAACAGAATTTAAACGATTTTTTACAACGTAATTCTTATTATTTGAGCTTCCTAATCATTCCTAGAGGGATTGAAATATGTCGGGAAAATAATTATAAATCTCTAATTGTATTAAGCTACAATATTTGAGGTTTAACAAATAGTATCTATCAGATGAAATTTCATCTGAAAAATGGTTGTGAGGGTGTAAAATGAAATTTAAAAGCAAAGGTTTATTGATTATTTTTTCATTGATGTTATGTGGTTTTTTTATTCAACCAGCTTCTATTCAAAGTAAAGTTAATGATTTCGAGAAAGAATTGTTATATCTCCCAGAAGCAATGAGTGTATATTGTAAATGGAATTACACAACAGGGAATTATTTCACATCTTCTCCTACTACTGCTGACCTTAATGGTGATGGTTTTTTAGAAGTATTAGTGGGATCAGATAACGGTAAGCTTTATTGTTTCAATCATACTGGTGGGATTGTATGGAATTATACAACAAGTAGTGTAGTTTTTTCTTCTCCCGCGGTAGCTGACCTAGATGGAGATGGTACATTAGAAGTGCTCGTTGGATCAGAGGATAACAAACTATATTGTATCAGTCATCTAGGATCAGTAGAATGGTCATATACTACAGGTGATGATGTCGAGGCTACACCAGCAATAGCTGATCTTGATAACGATGGAACTTTAGAAATACTGGTGGCATCATCCGATTTCCATCTGTACTGCTTAAATCACACAGGTGACTTAATGTGGAGCTTCATACCAGCTAGTAGTGTAACTTCTCCCGCAGTGGCTGATTTGGATAGTGATGGAACATTAGAAGTGTTGATAGGAGGAGTAGACGATTACCTTTACTGCTTGAATCATACAGGAGGGGTAGAATGGTGTTTTGATCAATATACTATTGGTTATATTCATTCTTCTCCTGTGGTAGCTGACTTAAATGGTGATGGTACATTGGAAGTACTAGTAGGGACATTTGATAACATCCTTTATTGTTTCAGTCATGAAGGTGAGGTAGAATGGAACTATCTAACAAGTGATTGGATTCTTTCTTCTCCTGCGGTGGCTGACCTGGATAGTGATGGTACACTGGAAGTAGTGGTAGGATCATTTGATAGCAACCTTTACTGCATCAATCATATAGGTGGTTTAGAGTGGAGCTACACAACAGGCAATGAAATTTGGTCTTCTCCTGCTATTGCTGATCTTGACAACGATAGCACTTTAGAAGTGTTTGTTGGATCAAGCGATGGTAAGCTTCATTGTGTCAATCACACTGGTGGAGTTGTTTGGAGCTACACCACAGGTGATGAAATTTGGTCTTCTCCTGCTATCGCTGACTTAGATGGTGATGGTATACTCGAAGTATTGGTAGGATCACTGGATAACAAGTTTTATTGTCTTGGTTTATCTGGTGTCAGTTCTAGTGGTAATACTCCTTGGTATTGTTTCCGAGGATCAGCATTTCGTACAGGCCAAAGGGACAGTGACAGTGATTACATGGATGATC
>JAEOUJ010000201.1 GCA_016839405.1 Candidatus Gerdarchaeota archaeon
AACGATATTGATTCCTCCATCTATACCCATTCTAATTAGTCTTATAGCTTCTTCTTCATCAACAATTGCTTTAGATGAATCTTTAATTGGCAAGCGCATACAGCCATACCCTAAAATCGAAACTTTTTGACCAGTATCTCCAAGAATCCTATACTGCATACAACAGAATTCTATTGCTCATTATATTTTAATTGTCATTAGTCTTGTTAAAACAAAATGATTCTTAGGACACACACTTCTTTAAGGACTAGAAGTCCATTACGGTTCTGATACGTTTAGGTGGGAAGGGATATTTTTTTACCAAAAAATAAATGAATTCTAAGGAGATTATTAGTATGTCTTCGGGGTGGGTTAAATTGAAAAAAACAAAACTAAATTTATTAATGATTTTTCTACTAATAGGATTTGTTTTTACTAAATCAATAAATGTTGAAATGAAAAAAGAAGAACCAAATAATAATATTGAATTTCTCCCTCAAGCTATGGGCGTGTATGAGAAGTGGCATTTCTATGTTTTTAGTAGAGAGTTCAAGTATTCTTCTTGTGTTGCTGATTTAGATAGAGATGGTACTTTAGAAGTGTTAATATCAACATGGGGTCAAAATCTTTACTGTTTGAATCGAACAGGTGGTGTGGAGTGGAGCTATTTATTTAGTGAATTTATTGAGTCATCCCCAGCTGTTGCTGATCTTGATGCTGATGGCACACTAGAAGTACTAATAGGAGCACATGATGATAAGCTTCACTGTATCAATCACTTAGGAATTGAAGAATGGAACTACACAACAGGAGATAGTATTATTTCTTCCCCTGCAATTGCTGACCTTGATGGAGATGGAACACTTGAAGTACTGGTAGGATCAGAAGACCGTTACTTATATTGTTTTAATCATACTGGGGGAGTGGAATGGCAATATTTTACAAATTGTTACATACGAACTTCTCCATCTATAGCTGATCTGGATGGTGATGGAACTCTAGAAATTATTATAGGCACTTATTCTGATACACTCTTCTGTTTTAATCACACTGGAGGAGTAGAATGGAGTCATTTAATTCAAGATGCTTTTTTAACTACACCTACAGTTGCTGATTTGGATGGTGATGGTACACTGGAAGTGTTAATAGGAACTGACTATCTAAGGTTATTTTGTTTTAATCATAATGGTGATGTGGAATGGAGTTTTTATATTGGTGAAGATGTCTTTTCTTCTCCTGCTGTAGCTGACATTGATGGAGATGATACTCTAGAAATTTTATTTGGAGCTGAAAATCACAAATTATACTGTTTTAATCATACTGGAGGAATGGAATGGAGCTACACAACAGGAGGTAGTATTATTTCTTCCCCTGCAATTGCTGACCTTGATGGAGATGGAACACTGGAAATAATGGTAGGATCAAATGATTTCAAACTTTACTGCTTTAATCACACAGGTGGTGTAGAATGGAATTATACAACAGGTGGTACTATTGAGTCTTCTCCTGTTATTGTTGATCTTGATGGAGATGGCGTTCTAGAAGTATTGATAGGATCAAATGATTTTAATTTTTATTGTCTTGGTTTATCTGGTGTAGCTTCTTCTGGACCACAACAGTGGTATTGTTTTGGAGGATCCATTTTTCACACTGGGCAAATGGATAGTGACAGTGATTATATGGATGATGTAACTGAAGGTTTCTATGGCACTAATCCCTTAAATCCTGATTCGGATAGTGACGTATTAGAAGATTGGGATGAAATACTCTATTATCAAACTGATCCAATGGATGACGATACGGATGCTGATGGATTACAAGATGGTGAAGAGCAATTAACCTATGGAACTGATCCTCTTAACGATGATTCCGATGATGATGAACTACTGGATGGAGAAGAAATCTTTACTTATTTTACAGATCCTCTTAATTCTGATACAGATAATGATTTATTATATGATGGAGAAGAGGTAAATATTTACTTTACTGATCCACTTGATGAAGATACAGATGATGATTTCTTAACAGATACCGAAGAAGTATCCATCTACTTCACAGATCCAAATGATTTTGACTCTGATGATGATGACTTAAATGATGGAGAAGAAGTGACAATTGGTGCAGATGGATTTTTAACAGATCCTCTTAATGCAGATTCTGATGCTGATGGATTAAATGACGGGGAAGAAGCTTTATACAATACGGATCCAAATGATTCTGATACTGATAATGAAGGTTTACTGGATGGTGAAGAGGTAAATAATTATGGTACTGATCCCACTGATTTTGATTCTGATGATGATGGTTATACTGATTATCTAGAAATAACTGAAGGAACAAATCCTAATGATCCTTTTGATTTTCCTGTCGAAACTATAACTCTTCCTCCAGTTACTGTTACTCCACCTCCAGAAACGATAACTGTTACTCCTCCTACTGATACCATCACTCAAAATAAAACTATCACAACAACAGTTGAAACAGGGATAATTTTCACATCAGTTATTATTACTACTTTTATTGGAATCACTACAATAATAATTATCCTTAGAAAACGACGAAATTAATTTGAAAGCTCTCGTAGCTTTCATCTTTAATTTTTCAAACAAATGCAATACGCACACTTCTTCTTGAAGGGTGAGATGTCTGGTTCGGGAAGTACACGCTGAGGTGGGAAGTACCTAATGGTTTAGTTAGAAAAAGCAAAAAATTTTAGTTTTCATAAAATAAAATAATTAATATGAAAGGGATTACTAGAGGAATTACAATCAGTTTATTATGTGTGATGTTTTTAGTTGGTAATATTTTGGAATGTAGGGGAACAGAAGATGATTTGGTATCACTAAATACAGGAATAACAAAAATTAGTTGGTCAAAGGTAGATTATGTTTATTTAGATGAAACACATTCACATTTTGAATTTATTATTGATTTTGAAATCTCTAATCCTAATAAAGTAGAGGTTACTTTATCTTTTCCTTATGCAGGATGCACTTTCTTTGGAAATATGACAATTTCATTTAGGAATCGAAATTATGAAACATATGATAATACCTGGATTGGAGGACAATGTGTAGTAGGTTATATAACATTTCAACCAGGGATTACTAAAGAAAATGTAATGTATAGATTAAGTATTGAAAAAACAAGGATTATTGGAATTACCAGATGGAAGATATGACACTTGGATTTTTGTTGATTGCTATGAATCAATAGTTGATTATAATCACACTCTAATCAATGTAAGAAATGGAATCGCAGAAATTGACTACAATCCTCCAACCACAATTAGTATTGGCATAAGTTTGCATACATTTGCTATATACACAAGTTTGTGTTTATATCTATTTATTTTAATGTCAAAAAAATTTAAAAAATAATTTTTTACTTGAGATTTACGCCTCTTCTTGATGATTGAGAAGTCCTTTTTGGTAATGACATAATTAGGTGGGAAGTACCTGCTGGCTGAATATTTCTCTTGCAGACTTGATGCGTAAACCACAAGCTTTTCAAGCCGATCTTGTATCGGAACTGGTGTCTAATGAAAATGCGCAACTGTCGTCAATCCCATTCTGGTAGCAGATGCAAGCACACGTAATCTTTAAAGAAGATTTGGTTACCTAATTTCTTGAAGGGTTCTTAATATAGATTCAAGGATAGCTATTCGAGTAGTTAGTGCATAAGTGGTACATGTAAGATTTTCCACTTGTATTTATGAACCTGAAATTGTACCTCTCCTTTGAGCAATTTCCCATTTCATGGGATAATTTAACACTTCTTCTATTTGGCTAAGCACTCTAATGATGTTGATTAGATTCAAAAAGAAGAATTTATAGAGAAGAAGATTTAGTGCTAACCTTGGTTTTTCTTTTACATCTATTATTATAGCATACAATGTAACAAATAATTCAAAAATAAAGATAGCAAAAAAACAAATTATGTATATTATCAACATTCCTTGAAACTGATAATTATCTGCCATCGATTGTGGTGGAAGTAATACAGTATGAACAGATAGTACATCTGGGGCTCGAAAGATAGCAAAAATGGATAAAGGATTTAGCATTAAAACAAATAACCACAAAAAAATAAAGACAGAAAACCAGGGTAGAATAACTTCTTTGAAAAAAATTCTGGGCATTAATAATATTGCTTTTCTATGTTTTTTCATCACTTGGATCTGTCCTCGATACCAACGATAGCGTTGTTTTCCTAAATCTAGTAAAGTAGTTGGTGTCTCAGTATACCCTAACGCTTTCTTCTCATATTTTATCTTATATCCTGCATTCAAAATAGTCATTGTTAGATCCGCATCTTCTGCAAAAGTATCACCAGAATACATTCCTACTTCTTTTAAAACCGATTTTCTAAACGCTCCCAAAGGTCCTGGAACAACAGTTATTTTGCCAAGGGTGGATTCGCTTCTCCTTAAAAGATTGATATCCATAACGTATTCAAATGCTTGCAATTTTGTGATAATTTTTCCTCTATTACCCACTTTGATGTTTCCTGATACTGCAGCGATTTCTTTGTCAGTAAAGTATGGAATCAATTGTTCGACAGCATTTTTTACTAGAATGGTATCAGCATCTATACAAACTATTATCTCTCCCTTTGCTTTTACTATACCTTTGTTTAAAGCACTCCATTTGCCACCATTAGGCTTCGATATTACTTTAATGGGTGCTTTTCTAGCAATTTTTTTTGCTATTTTAAGTGTATTATCAGTAGAACCATCATCAACAATAACTATTTCTTTTGTTGTATAGGAAAGCTGCAATAGAGAATTAATGGTTTTTTCAATCACCTTAGCTTCATTAAAAGCAGGTACTATCAGAGAAACTAAAGGTCTATAATCAGTTCTTTTACGTTTGCTTCTATATATTAAAGAGAGGATAATATTTGAGCTCGTCTTAAAACCTAGAAGAGCTAATGAAATCATTAATATGACAAAAGATACAATATACAACATGTCTTCTTGAAAAACTGAGAGCAACAATTGAATGATTATTAAAATAACTATTAATATAATTACAAGTCCAACAGCGGATAGTTTCTTTTTTGCAATTGGAGATGAAAATTTTTTTCTTATTATTGAATACCAAAAAAGAGCTATAATTATACTCAAAACAGATAACATTGCAAAACCATAAGCTATCCAATAAAGTGTAGAATATAATATAGGACTATTGTTAAATAGTTGGCTCAGTTTTTCAAAAACCATAATTAAAACCTTATGTAATTATTATAAATGCTAATTTCCCAATTCGGTTTTTCATTGCACCCAATTTTTCGTATAATCATTAATAGATTAAATATACAATCTAAGCTGTCTTATTTAAGCAATGAGGAACAATGGTTCTATTAACGTCTCATTTAGGTTTTTGTCGTTCCATTAAAAAAAATTCAACAGCCACCGATTCTCCATTTAGAGTCTAGAAGTCCAGTTCAGGAAGAACACGTTTCACCAATGCATGTTGTAGTTTGTTTGTGAGATTTAGTCAGTTCGCTTCTTCACTTATTCTTGTTTCAATAAAAATACTTGAAAAATATCTTAAGAAAAAATCATAATTTGCGATTTTTTGAAATAAAATTAAAAAACATTAAATTATTATTTTCTTTAGGTGCTTGGGATGATAATGGGCGTCTCACAAAGAACGCGAAGATCTAAGGGCGAAATATTCAGGACCGAAGTATTCATGATTTGGGCTGTTTATTTCTAACTGGTAAGTGATTTTGAATTTGACTAAGCACCTACCTATTTGGAGAGGAGACACATGCCACCTCATGAAAACTTTGCTGCAGTTTTAGGATTAAAACAACAAACAATACAAGATATGATAACAATCCTATATCATACAGGTAAATTCCCAAATGAATTAATTGTTAATTATAATACTCTTCTTCTGAATTTTAATGCAGATTTTTTTGCAGATATACCTAAGCTAATTTTATCTTCAACTCATTCCGATAGTTTCATAATAAATTTCAAAGCATGGGGACAACTATCAATAAGCTACCCACAAAGACAACCAGGAAAGGGTTCTGTAACTGTAGCTGAATCTCGAGAAGTAAAATTTGATGCAACATTAATAATTCCTCATAATATTATTTTAGATGGAACTAATTTATTGATTGGTTTTGATTTTCAAAATGTAGTATTGGATTCTTTTCAATTCCAAGTTTTAAGTGGAGGAATTTTTAATAGTGCAATTCAAAGTGTACTTGGTAGCGATTTATTTCATGGATTACTGGAAGTTATTCTAAGAACAGAATTGAGTAAATTCAATGATAGTATGCCTTCTATTGACATTAGTTTTTTAGAAATGATGTTAGGAGATTTACTTGATGATAATGTAGAGGTTTTTATTGAATCAAAATCAGTTGATAATGCACTTTTAATTGGATTTAATAAAATCGAAGGTGGGATTGTAACTATTGGTGATATAAATCAACTAAGTGATTTTATTGGAACACAAGATATTTTTATGATATCTAATGCACAAGTTTGGATTCCAAATATGAGAGAACAGTTATTGGAAGGAACTGAAACAACTACTGGTATAACAGAAGTTGTTAGAAATGAGGGTGCTAATTTAACTAGATTTAGTTTATCATTTAGAGATGGATATTTACTGGTTTCAGGAAAAGCAGAAAAATCACCCTATGGATCAGTTACATTCTCTTTTAGAGTTTATCCACAACTAATACATCTAAGTCAATTAGCAATACAAAGAGGACGAGATGATTTTTGGTTTGATATTCGAAATATTGAAGTTGATGTCGAGGAAGCTTGGTGGGTTACATTTTTAAGTATCTTCTTAGGTGCTTTAACTTTTGGAATGGTTTCTATAATTATTCATCAATTTATTAGTATGGTTCGATTTAATGTAGCAGCAGCAATTAGATCACAAAGTTTAGGTTCCAGTAATAGAACTTTTATTTTTAGATTAGATGAGGATGCAGCAGAAATCAGAGCTTATATAGAACAATTTGACTTTAAAGAATATGGTATTGCACTGGGTTTATCTTTTACACCTCAATTTCTAAATCCACGTATAATATGCTTAACGGACAATTTATTTTATAGAACGTATAATCATTTTGAAATTGAAAGGCTTCGTAATACATCTGTTAGATATAAAATTCAGTTACCAAGTAATGTTCATCCACTAGATCCTAAGCTAAGAGTTCGGTGGGTTGTAAGAAACACAGATACAAATGTTATCCTCAATCTTCAAGATGATATTGCTCAAAATAATTTAGAATTAGAAATAGCTGATTTTCAGAATATTTCTAATTTAAGAATATCTTGTCGAGTTTACAGAGCATTAGGTGATGAAATCACTGATTTCTATAATGATTCTATACTAATACACTTATGTGATCGGTTAGATCAATCAAAGCCATTTGTACGCTGGTATCATCATGCAGTCGTACCAAAAGTTATAGTAGAAGGTGATGGATCTATAGCAATAAGAAGTTATTCAATACATTATCGGAAGTCAAAAATCCATAGAACAGATTTTCCTTTGAGATGCACTATGGTTCATAATTTTTCTTTGAATGTTCCTCGACATTTTACCCCACATGAAAATCAACCAACAAAAATTGTATATTTAAATAGTCTGCCATTTAAGTTAGAAGATATTGATAATCATAGAGATATATTATGTGATTATTGTTTTTATGGTGGACCAGATAAAAATCAATTGAAACCACACCCAGATAATCAAGGATAAAAATGATTGAAAGAAAAATAAGATGCTCAGGATACACACTTCTTCTTATTAGGATTAAAGCCTAGTTTGTTAAAAACACGTTCATAAAAGAAGTAAAAGTAGGAGGAACATCTTATCAGAAGATTTGGTTTATTTTACAATCAAAATAAAGAAGATAGGAAGTAATTGAGCTTACTTCTTTAATTTTTGTTTCATAAAAACAACCGATGCAAGACTAAACATGAATATTAAGAATAATGTAATTAATCCTTCACTAATAGTTCCTTCTTCTGTCGTTGTTTCTGTTGGATGATCGTCAGGATCAAGAGGATCAGTTCCAGCATTAATTTCCTCTGAATCTGAGTAACCGTCTAAATCAGTATCACTTTCTAATGGATTTTTAAAATAAGTGAATATTTCTTCATAATCAGTTAAGTTGTCATTATCTGTATCAATAGAATTTGGATTTGTAAAATAGATATTGTTTTCATAATAGTCAGTAATGTTATCATGATCACTATCAGAGTCATATATTTTAAAACCATGAAAGGCATCGACCAAATACAGTAATGAGTCACTTTTCTTAACACTAACAGGGAATGAATCGTATCCAGCAGTATCATCTATTTCTAAGATTAATTGTAAATCAAATGGATCAGTGATGTTAACTATTTTTAATCCATCAAACGAACCAACATAGGCATACTTGTTATCAACATATAAACCTCGATATGAATAGATAGAATAATCATTATAGCTATTAACAAAGAACGGGTTTGTTTTGTCTGTTATGTTGTAAATTGAAAATCCTAAAGTTAATTCAATAACATAAGCAAAGTTATCATGTACAAATAAACCACCTGTACCACTTGGTGTTTTACTTGTGCTACCAATCATGACGGGGCTTATAGGATTGCTAATATCTAGTATATGAAAATGTCCATGACTACCTCGAATATATGCAAAATCATCAATGATCTTTACCGAATCAGCAGTAATTGCTGAATATTGACCAACTTTAGTAGGTGATAATGGGTTTGTTATATCTATGATTAATAATCCCTCATCAATATCTGCAATATAGAGATAGTTACCAGCAATATCTATATCACGATGTCTACCACCATCGCTGTATTTACTAATATTGACTGGATTAGTAATATCTGACAAATCAAAAATTCTTATGCAATTATCAAAATCTATTACATAAAGATAATCATCTTGTTTAACTAAATCGGTATAACGATTATTATCAGAATAGTAGGCGATTTTATTGGGCATTGCTAGATCGCTTATATTTAAAATCTCAATTCCACCATAATTTTCAGTTATTATAGCATTATTGTCTGAAATTAAGAAATCCCAAGGTGAACCTCCTGTATGAAATTCCGTTAAATATACAGGATTCATTTTATCAACGATATTGTAAGTTAATAAATCACTCCCAGCACCTAAGAAAGCAATGTTCTCTTCAATATCTATATTAAATATGCTTTCATTGTTATTCGTTTTTGTAATTTTTGTGGGATTTGTATTATCTGTTATATCTAAAATAAACATACCATTATCTATGGTTCCTAAATAACAATAATTATCTTCTACATATACACTCTCTACTTCTGTATCACTGGGATAAAATAAGCCTATTTGTTGAATATCTAAAGGATTTGTAACATTGTAGATTTCCAATCCTTCATATTTATCAGGAACATAAGCAAAATTATTGTTAATCTTTATTCGACCGCTAATATTGAAAGCATTGAATGTAGCAATTTTTGTTGGTACAAGCTCATTGCTTATATCAATAACTGAAATACCTGATTGATTCGTTATTGTATTATAGATTCCAGTCACATAAGCATATAAATTATCGACATATATTCTATATGCTCTAGACTCAATAGAGCAATCACTAACTTTAACAGGTTGTGTTTTATCTGAAATATCTACAATCTCTAGACCATCGTCATCATTAGCCAAATAAGCTCTATTATTACTTACAAATACATCTTTGAAATCTCTAATAGCTGGTTTATATTGACCAATTAGATTGAAGTAAGATGGATGATTAATATCATAAATTCGTAAACCATCTAGTCTACTTGTTAAATACAAGTAATTAGAATCCAAATCCAATCCAGTATAAAGTTCACCTCTATATGAAAATAGTAATTCAGGATTGCTAGGATCTAGAACGTCAAATATTAAAACATAGTCATTTGATGTGATGCAATATAATTTGTTATTTAAGGTTTTCAGAACAATTGGATTGCCATAATTGTCATTATATTGACCTAATTGCACCAAATTTAAGTCGTCATGTGTTTCAGCTTTGGCAGTTGCTAAATAACTAAGAGTGGAAATATTTCCAATAAAAAAAGAAATTATTGATAAAATCATAAGTACTTTTTCAAATTTATTATTTAGTTTTCGCAAAATTATCTAAACTCCTTTTTTCTAAAATAATTATACTTATGATAATTATAAAATTTGTTTAAGAAAATATAAAAATAGATAATTCTATTAAAAAAATAGTTCTGCTGGTTTTTAATGATTAATATCATTTAGATGATGATTTTATGTTTATTTTTCTCTCATGTGTTTTTTATTTTGTTATTAGAAATAGCTGAAATAAACAATAAACTATATGATTAGAATCCAAACTTCTTCTTTAAGGTTTGGAAGTCCGGTTTGGGAAGGACACGCTAAGGTGGGAAGGACAGATAAACTTAGCAAAATCTCAACTGAATGAACAAGAAATTATAAATCTTTAATTAAACAAATAATCATAGTATCTTAAATTTAAATGAAATTAAAAGAATGGTTGTAAATATCGATGAGAGTAATTAAAATT